>NZ_JBHIMY010000031.1:0-6606 GCF_042194535.1 Bartonella sp. CR84HXZ
TCCGATACGAGTGGTGTGATTGAAAGCACTTTTACGGTTGATGCTGAACAACAGACGACGTTGATAAGACTTCAAAGTAAATCGCATTTTTTGAAATATAAGAATGGGATATCAGTTTGTTTTAAAGCGAAGGGTAAGAATGTTGGGGAAACCGCAATTGCCTTGAATGATTTAGCCGCTAAACCTGTTTATAAGGCGACGGAATTAGGCATTCGTGCATTATCGGGAGGGGAGCTTCAAAGGGGGTGCATTTATAGCTTGATTTATAGGGATCATGCTTGGCAAGTTTTAAATCCTACGCCTCTTTCTTTATCACAAGAACCGGTTATTCCCGTTTATCCTACGGGGACGATAGGGATTTTTGGGATGCAAGTTTTGCCAGATGGCTGGTTACCCTGTGATGGGAAGGCTTATTTGCGCAGTGATTATCCTGCTCTTTATGATGCGATAGGGATCAGGTGGGGTGGAGCTGATAGTTGGACGAAGTTTAATGTTCCCGATTTGCGTGGTGTTTTTTTACGAGGTGTTGATGATGACCGCGAGATAGACCGCTTTCGTTATCTTGGCACTTTACAAAATGACGCTATGAGAAAGCATGACCATGGGGGGCAATCCTTTACGATTTTGAATGATGAAAATCAGGAAGAGAGTTGGCATGGTGATATGACGATCATCTGGGGATATGTGTTGAATGACCAGCAAAGATTGAAACTTGCCGAACGTTTGGGTGTGAGGGCAGAGGATATACGCGTGCACCATAAGCTAGCCTTTCCCCATTCCCACCTTCACATGCGTGATGTTGTTTGGGCTCGTTCAGGTGTAAGTGAGACGCGCCCGATTAATATGAGTGTTGTGTTTGGAATCAAGACGTGAGGTTCAGATGTCCACGATTTATGATTGGTCTTTAACGGCATCTGAGAATGGTGGTGCTGATGCTTTAATTAATTGGTCAGAGGGACAGCATCCTAACACGGTTAATAATAGCGCTCGTTTTATGATGCAAAGGATAAGTGAGTATTTATCGGATACGGGCGGCGTGCTTGAAGGGATTGTGACGGTTGATAATAACCAAAAGACGAGCGTGATAAGGCTTCTAAGCCAATCGGCATTTTTAGAGTATAAGAATGGGATATCGGTTTGTTTTAAAGCAAAGGGCAAGAATGTTGGGGCGACAACAATTGCTTTGAATAATTTAGCTGGCAAACCTGTTTATAAGGCGACAGAAACCGGTTTATTAGCCTTGTCGGGAGGAGAGATACAAGATGGTTGTCTTTATACAGTCATGTATGATGAAGAACTTTCGGGGTGGCAAGTTCTCAACCCGACAAGGGGTAAAGTTTCTTCCTTAAAACGCTTACCCTCCGGTCTGATAGGACCGTTTGCAATGGAACGCTTGCCGGATGGTTGGTTGCCATGTGATGGAAGTGCTTATTCACGGTATGTTTATTGGGACTTATTTTGTGTCATAGGAACGACGTGGGGAGAAGGGGATGGCGCCACGACGTTTAATGTTCCCGATTTTCGGGGGCTATTTTTACGGGGACTTGATAATGAACGCAATTTAGACCCTTGGCGTTCTTTTGCAAGTATACAACCCTGTTCTTTAAAAGCGCATGAACATTTTATAGGTCCAGCGTCATCAGAAGGTCTTTCTTCTCGTAAAAAACGGGATGTTTCTTCTTCTGAAGTTTCTTTGCAAAGGCGAAAGAGAGCTATAGACGAAGAGTGTGTAGGTTTGAGTGGGGATAGCTTAAAAAAATGTCATGAAGAATTTGACCGAATAGTGGGCATTTCAGAGGTTCCATTTTGGTTTACAGAAAAAGATAAACCGCCTCGTTTACCTTGGTTTATCAGGAGCCCGTTTGCTAATTTTTTATATTATTCAACGCCTATAACAGAAGGGCTGAATGACAGAGAGCATCATGAACATCACCTTATGGCAGAGAGGGTTGGTGGTGTTGAAACGCGCCCCGTTAATGTGAGTGTCATTTATGGGATCAAGACATGAGGAGTTGAAATGTCATTAAAACCGTTTGCGATATCAGAGATTAGCGACCCGTCTCAAGTACGGGTCGTTTTGTATTCGGGGGGAGGTTTTGTACATGCGCCGCTTAATGGCGTTTTTGATTTACTGAAAGCCGCTTTGAAAACGGATCTTGATGGATCTGTGAAAGATTTAGAGAAGCGCTTAGAGGCTTTAAGAGAAGAGTTTGAAGATTTGAAAGAGTGTTCATTAGACGAAGTGCTCTGAATGATGTGAGGACGAAAGCAGATGAAGATACCCGATCATGAACATGAATATTTGATACCTGTCGCGACGAGAGAAGAAATGATAGCAGGAACTTCTCAAGACAGTGTTGTTGTTCCGAAGCTTTTAGGGACGGCGTCTTTGTATTCGTATGAAACCTTTGCGCCCTTAGAGCAGGTTGTTAATGCAAGGAAAGAAGCAGAAAAAGCCATGGCGCGTGCGAATGGCGCGCAACAAACAGCAGATCAAGCGAAAACTATAGCAGATAGTGTCAAGGAATTATCGGATGCAGCAGCGACGACGATAGCACAAGCAGCAGGCACAGCAGCGAGTGCAGTTACTGTAGCCAATGCCGCCAAGACGACAGCTGATACAGCTTTAGAGCAGGCAAATACGGCATTAACAGCATCCAATGCCGCCAAGACAACAGCAGAGATATCGAAAGCTTCTTCAGAAGATGCCAAGATGAAATCAGAAGCGGCAGAGAGGTTAGCGCAAGAAGCCAAGCGTATTGCGGAGGATACTAAAGGTGCAGCCGATAGAGTGACGACAGCGGTCACGGAAAGCTCTCAAAGAGTGACACAAGTTCAAGGCACAGTAGAGACAGCTTTGACAGAGGCAAGAGAAGCCAAAGCAACGGCAGGAGATGCAAAAACACTTTCCGAACAAACCAAGAGCGCTTTTGATGATGCCAAGCAGGTGATGGGTGAGGTGAAGAATGTTGCAGAAACGGCGGCAGCGAGCAGTGGGCAAGCTCTCACTACAGCGAAGGAAGCCAAGATGACAGCTGAGACAGCATCTTCGGTAGCTGGTGATGCAAAAGAAACGGCATTGAGAGCGTTGGCAGATGTCAATGACCTTAAACAATCGGTTGATCATGTCAAGAATACAGCAGAGGGAGCCAAAAGGACAGCAGAAGGAGTAGAACAGAGGGCTTTAACAATAGAAGACGTTGCTACACAAGCCAAGACTAAAGCCGGTGAAGCGAAACAATTGGTTGAAGAAGTTAAGACGAGAGCGCATTCGGCAGAAACGTTAGCGAATAATGCAAAGCGGTTAGCGGATAGCGCAAAAGACACAGCGGTGGAAGCAAAAAATAAAGCAGAGGATGCTCATGTCCTTTCGCAAGAAGCTAAGAGCACAGCAGAAACGGCAGAAGAGAAAGCCGCAAGAGCCGAAAAGAAGGCGAATGATGCGACAGTTACAGCTTCAGAAGCCAAGACTATGGCGCAAGAGGCAAAACAGGCGTTAGAGACATCAACAGCGCACCAAGATGCTTCAGAAGCACTGTCTAAAGCCGCTGACGCGAAGAAAGTAGCAGATCAGGCAGCAACGTTAGCCAATGAAAGTAAAACGACAGCTGTTGAGGCAAAAGATTTAGTGGAGGAAGTAAAACAATCGGTAGCGGCAGCGACAGAAACAGCAGAAGATGCGAAAAATACAGCAAGGAAAGCGACTGTAGATATTATTTCTATCAAGGCAAAGGCTTTGACAGCAGAAACGGTAGCTAACGAAGCCAAAGTAGCATCAGAAAGCGCTGTTACAGTGGCGAATACAGCGAAGACCACAGCAGAAGAAGCCAAGAGTGCAGCGGATACAGCAACAGCGACGGCTCATCAAGCCCAACAGAGTGCAGAGGAGGCTACAAAATTAGCTTCTGAAGCGAAAGCGGTAGCAGAGTCTGCGGCGCGTTCAGGAGAGACGGCAGGGCAGGTGAGTGCAGAAGCGGTGAAGGGCTTAGCGGAAGAAGCGAAACGTAAAGCGGAAGCTGTAGAGAAGATTGTACAAGAATCTCAAAGTGCTTTGGATGAACTAAAACAAGTAGCTGGTAGTGCGCAGTCGACAGCAGAAGAGGCAAAAAAGGTTTCTGAAAGCGCCCAGAAGAAGGCAGTACAGGTAGAGACAGTAGCGGATGAAGCCGAAAAAATAGCTAAAGAAGCCAAACAGACAGCTGGTTATGCCAAGCATGATGCGGGTCAAGCCCGTAGTGAGGCGGAAAAGGCAAAAAGCACAGCGAATGAAGCGTGGAGTAAAGCCCACGACGCGAATGAAGCTGCCAGTAACGCTAAGACTATAGCAAGACTAGCGGAAATGGCAGGCGAAGAAGCCAAGAAAAAAGCCGAGGCAGCAGATTCACAAACCTATCAAGCCAAGAGCGAAGCCGAAAAAGCCAAGGAAGTAGCCAATAACGCTAAGGTTATAGCAAGTTTAGCAGAAAGAGCAGGCGAAGAAGCCAAGAAAATAGCGGAGAAAGCCGATGACCGAGCGTATGAAGCCAAGAATGAAGTAGAAAAAGCCAAGGAAATAGCTAGTAATGCAAAATATATAGCAGAACAAGCGCAGAGGGCAGCCGAAACAGCGGGTAAAAAAGCAGCGTCTTTGGAAGAAGAAGCGGAAGAGGCACAAAAAATAGCCAAGGAAGCCAAAGAGTCTGCTGGCTATGCAAGACATGACGCGACGCAAGCACGCAATCAGGCAGAAGATGCAGAGAAAATAGCCTCGTCTGCGAGGAGTAGGGTTATCGATATCAATCAAGTGGTTGAGAATTTTAAAGCCCCCGTAAGTTTAGCGCGGATGTACTCAGAAGAAGCCAAGAAAAAAGCCGAGTCGGCAGATTCACA
Organism: Bartonella sp. CR84HXZ; assembly: GCF_042194535.1. NCBI lineage: Bacteria > Pseudomonadati > Pseudomonadota > Alphaproteobacteria > Hyphomicrobiales > Bartonellaceae > Bartonella > Bartonella sp. CR84HXZ. Next base: position 4,870 of record NZ_JBHIMY010000031.1, read on the forward strand.
AGCCTATCAAGCCAAGAGCGAAGCCGAAAAAGCCAAGGAAGTAGCTGATAGAGCGAAAAGGACAGCAGAAGAAGCCAAAAAAACCGCCGATACAATGAAACAAGAGCTTGGAGGTATCAAGAGTTCCCTAGCAACGGCAACAACAGCCCATACAGTAGCCTCACAGGCAAAAGTGCTAGGGGAAGAGATAAACAATTTACTGAAACAGTCCAATTTAACGGTTCTTTCAATTTCTACGCCGTTTCTTGTTGCGACAGGGAAAAAACAACTCACATTGAAGAAAGGAACGCGTATAACCTTGGCATTAGGCAATGATACTTTGGTTGCAAGTTATACGGCAGATACAAGAATAAGCGTTCCTTCTCTTTCGGCAGGCAAGGATTATTATGTTTATTTGGTTTCTGATGGAAAACAGTCTCATAAACTTGTTTTGTCAGAAAACTCTACCTATCCAAGGGATTACACTGTGAGTAATTCTCGTAAGATAGGAGGGTTTCATACGCTCTGTGCGGATGTTGGTACGATTTCTGGTCATCCATTATCCGGTTATCAAGCAGGGGATATATTGCCGAATTCTGTTTGGTGTTTGAATCACCGCCCTTATAGTTCACCAGAGGGAATGGTCTACGACCCCTCTACAGATCTTTGGGTTGATATTTATCTTCAATCAGGGACGGGTGAAAATACGAAATCAATGTATCGTACCAATATAACAACAAACCGTAATTATACCGAACATGTAACAGATATGGCGCGTGTTAAAAAATCTTTACTGAGTGATGAAGCGTTTGCTTCTGCTATGTATGGAAGCAATGAAAAGACACATATTGTTGGCAAGAAAGAACCAACCTCTAAGGTTTCAGGTGGATATAAGGATACGGCGAATCGTCGAATGATCTCGCATATCGGTTGTGAGGATGGTTGCGGTTATGTTTGGCAATTTTTATCGGGCACGTTTCCTATACCCATAAGCCGTACGCAAAATACGTTTGAAATGAGAGCATTGTTAGGGGGTGGTAGCTGGAGTAATACAACGGATAATGGGCGTTTTACTCGAGCCGCCATGATCGTCAATGGTGGAAATGAACAAGTTGCGGCGCGTGGATGTAGCCATACGCGTCATTTTGTTTAGGAGGGAGAGATGATAGAATATCCAGAACATTTAAATAGCAAAGAAGATTATCTGAACATGCTTTCTTTTGACAAAGTTGAAACAGTAAGAAGGCTAGAGCATCTTTTAGCAATGCGTTTTTATTGGGTCTTTGTTAAAGAGCTTGGAGAGGGAGAAGAGGGGATTGAAGATGACACGCATAAGGTTTGTCTAACAACAACCATGCCGTTTGATTCAAATGGTGATTTTGTAGAAAAGCGTTGTCAGTATGAATTACAGGAAAGCGAATATGCGCCGCTCTTTCAACTTGGATTTCGTGTTGAAGAAGTCGAGCAGCTGATCAAAGAGCATAGTCAATAGAGATCATAAGAAAACATTTTTATGCCGCCTCACTTTTGTGGGGCTTTTTTTATGGAGCGTCAGATGAGAAAGATATCGAAAGAAGGATTAGAACTTATCAAACAATGGGAAGGATTGCGTTTAGAGGCTTATAGAGATACGGCATGTGTCTGGACGATTGGTTATGGTCACACCAGCAATGCGGGTCACCCCCTTGTCAAAAAAGGCATGTGTATTAGCCAAAAGCAAGCAGAAGAAATCCTTTGTGAAGACTTAAAGCAATTCGA
>NZ_JBHIMY010000032.1:0-6524 GCF_042194535.1 Bartonella sp. CR84HXZ
GCATTGGCGATATGCCCTTTTAGGATACCGTAGGACAAGAGTGCATCAATGTAGAAACCATTGTTATGCTGTATACTACCATAGGCTGTAATGGCCCATTTATCCAGCGTGTTCTTCCCTGCATCTTCTATATCTTTTGGAGTGAAAGAGAGGCGTCCATAGGTTCCCCCCAGTCCCAGATGTGTTGTGGTATTTTGCCCTTCAATTGCTGCCAATGTGACACCGGCTTGGAGAGCAGCATAGCGAATATCAGCACCATAACCATATTCCAGAGGACCACGCTTGGAAGATAAGGTAGCTGTATTTCCATAGGAGTATAAGAAGAATGCGTTCTTTATCCCTTGTTCTTGTCCTATGGTGGATATTCTCATATTAGCTAAAAACTCGTCTTGCTTAGCTATATCTGTTAATCCAGCGTGAAAGAGAGCATTTGGCATAACTATATAGCTTGCTGTCTGTGGTACAAGAGTGTCCACACCAGAACCTGAACCAGTTTCAAGAATTTCTTTGTGTAAGCGGAAATCCCAGAAATTTTCATTCTTTTCATCAAACAGGTTTTGCGCAATATCGGCTTGTCCATGGCTTGAGTCTGGTCCATAAGCAGTCAGCGTATATTTATAAGGTAAATGACCTCTTGTGGTATAGCCATTTGCTAGTTTGAAAGAGTCTTCCTGTGCTTTCCCAGAGACTTGAATAAGCGAAAGTCCACCGATATTCGAAGGATCAGCAGCATTTACTACACTATTTTTATCCCCTGAATCGCTTTTGATATAAACTGTTGTGTTGCTTGAGACATCACCGTGAATGAGAAGCCTATCGGTTTTTTGATCGGCACTTGCTACGCCATCACTCCAAGCAATGTTGAAGTAAATCTTTGCGTCTCCCGTTGCATTGTAGACTGCTGTGTTGTCTGGTTTTCCAGATCCTATGTGCAATGTGTGATAATGCTCTTCTGTTGGTTTCTCAAAAATAATGGAGCTGTTGTTGAGGTTAAGCTTGGAAACATCAGAACGAGATCTTTGAGCAATATCAAGGAGATTGCCATCATCATCTTTTTCATTTGTACTGGTTTTTACAATCCATTGTGTATTGTTTTGCAAATTAAAGATTGTTTTAGGGCTGTTAATAATTTTTGCTCTACCCTCTAATATGGAGTCATCAGAATTGAGTGTAAAAGTTAAATTATTTTCTTCAGTTGAATTTTTGGTTACTAATAAAACATCAGCACGGATTTCTGATTTATTGCCAAGATTGACGGTGCCGGTTAATTCATCTACGTTAATTCCAACACCGTTTTCAACGTGAAGCTTTGCGTTGGTTAAATTAACTTCTGAGGTTGTATTTTCCACAGGATTTTCAAATTTTATGCCGTTTTTCTCTGCTTTTGCAGAAATTCCCGTCAGATCAATATGTCCACCGTTTTCAACAGCTAATGCTGCCTCTGTTCCTGTTATACTTCCTGTCATCATTGTGATGCTGGAGTCTAAGCCGGTTGCATGGAGGGCATAACCATTAGATGATGTAATTTGGGCGTTTTCGGTTATAGTAATGGTGCTTCCACTCTCTGCACGTATCCCCACATTTTTTCCAGCAAATGATCCTCCAGAGATTGTGATTTGAGAATGATCCATTGCAATTACGCCGATGAATGCTTTTGTAATGTGTACATTTTTTAAAGTGATATTGCTTGCTTGGGAATTTAATCCTGTAAATATTACCGAGTTACCTTTTCCATTGCTCGATATTGTCACATCTTCCAATTTGTTTTCGTTGCTTTTACTGTTATTAAAGGTGGCTCCCCCTGTAGAAGTTGTAATGGTTCCTTTATTCATTTTGATTACGCCGCCGTCTCGTGCAAGGAGTCCAGTCGAAGTGTCTCTAATATTTGTTCCATGCAATTCGATCATACTATTAGAATTGATAACACTTGCACCTAATCCGCTAAGGTGCTTTTCTGTTGTGATAGTAACACCTGTGACCGTAATATGACCACCATCTTCCGCACTCAATGCTGTACGGTCCCCTTTGACGTGTCCTTCATTCATTGTGATGGTAGAGTTTAAACCGTCTGCATGGAGTCCATAACCATTAGATGAGGTAATTTGTGCAGCATCGTCTAAATTGATGGTGCCGCTATCTGCTACATATATTGTTTCACCTTCCGCCTTAAATGATCCCCCAGAGATTTTAATTGTAGAATTGTCATATGCAGCTACGGCATTAATTGCATCAGAGATGGTTACATTTTTTAAAGTGACTTTACTTTTTTCTTCTGCTTCTATTCCATAGCCTAGCAGCGCACCGCCTTCACCACTTGATATTATCACGTTGTCCAGATAGTTTTCTTCGCTCTCACTTTTAGAAAAGACAGCACCAGCTACAGAAGCTTTAATGCTTCCTCCCTTCATACTGATTGCGCCATTGCTTTGGGCGTGAAGACCAATTGCACTATCACTAATCGTTGTATTTCCAAGCAACTTAATTACACTATTAGAGCCATCAGCACCTGCACCGATACCATCGTCTGTTGTTTTTAGAGTAACATCTGTGGCTGTAATATGTCCGCCATTTTCTGCAGCCAATGTCACACCTTTCCCCGTAACGTTTCCTTTTGTCATTGTGATGGTGCTACCGGATTCTTCTGCATAGAGTCCATAGTCTTCAGATGAGGTAATTTGCGCTTCGTTGGTTAAAGTAATGGTGCTGCCGTTTGCGGCACCTATTGTTATACCTTTTGCTTCAAATGATCCTCCAGAGACTGTTATTGTCGAGTGATCATTTGCAATTATGGCACTGGTTGCTTGCGTAACGGTTACATCTTTTAAAGCGACTGTACTGTTTTTGTCTGCTTCTATTCCAGCGATTAGTGGCGCATCGTTTTTACCGCTCGATATCGTCACACCTTCCAGTTTGTTCTTTTCGCTCTCAGTGTTTTCGAAGTAAGCACCAAGTCGGGAAGCTTTAATGGATCCCCCAGTTATGCTGATTGCGCCACTATTTCTTGCTCCAATTCCGATGTTGCTATCACTAATCGTTGTGTTTCCAAGCAACTTAATTACACTATTAGAGCCATCAGCACCTGAACCGATACCATCGCCATCTGTTGTTTTTAGAGTAACATCTGTGGCCGTAATATGTCCGCCATTTTCTGCAGCCAATGTCACACCTTTCCCCGTAACGTTTCCTTTTGTCATTGTGATGGTGCTACCGGATTCTTCTGCATAGAGTCCATAGTCTTCAGATGAGGTAATTTGCGCTTCGTTGGTTAAAGTAATGGTGCTGCCGTTTGCGGCACCTATTGTTATACCTTTTGCTTCAAATGATCCTCCAGAGACTGTTATTGTCGAGTGATCATTTGCAATTATGGCACTGGTTGCTTGCGTAACGGTTACATCTTTTAAAGCGACTGTACTGTTTTTGTCTGCTTCTATTCCAGCGATTAGTGGCGCATCGTTTTTACCGCTCGATATCGTCACACCTTCCAGTTTGTTCTTTTCGCTCTCAGTGTTTTCGAAGTAAGCACCAATCTTGGAAGCTGTAATGGATCCTCCGGTCATTTTAATTGCACCATTGTCTTGTGCCAAGAGTCCAATTATAGCATTATCAACAGTTGTATTTCCATGTAATTTAATGACGCTGTCGTCACCAATAGCAATTGCACCAGCTCCTTCTTTGTCCCCTGTCGTTTTTAGAGTAACATTTTCTACCTCGATATGTGCTTTATCTTCTGCAAATAATGCGTAGTTCTTCGTGGTTACTGTTCCATCCGTCATTTTTATTATGGAGTTTTCACCTTCTGCATGGAGCCCATTTCCATCAGTTGATATAATTGTAGTACCATCGTTTCCATTTTTAGCTAAAGTGATGCTGCCACCGTTTAAAGCATACACTGTGTCATTTTCCGTCTCAAATGTTCCTCCAAATACGTTTATTTCAGAATTACTCGCAAAAATAGCTTTTTTTGCTTGTTTTACGGTTACATTTTTTAACGTAACTTGACTGTTATCGATGGCGCTTATTCCCAATAATGAGGATGTATCACCTTCTTTTTTTGATATTGTCACATTTTCAAGCTTATTTCCTTTACTATTGTTTGAGAAGTTCGCACCAACTGTAGATTTGCCAGTTGTGGATACTGTAATAGAACCACCGCTCATTTTGATTGCACCGCCGTCTTGTGCAAAAAGTCCGATTACAGCATCATCAACTATTGTGTTTCCGTGCAATTCAATCGTGCTGTTAGGACCGGTAGATTGTGCACCAACTCCTTTGCTATTTGTTTTTAGAGAAACATCCGTGACCTCGATGTGTCCACTGTTAAATGCAGATAATGCTGCTTGATTTCCTGTTACTATTCCTCCAGTCATCTCGACGTTGCCGCCATTCGCTGCACCAAGTCCAAAAAAAGTACTTTCAACGGTTGTATTTCCGCCTAATTTAATTATGCTGTCAGAATTGCTAGCACCTGCAGCGATTCCTTTGTCTCCTGTTGCTTTTAGAGTCACATCTTCTACCTCGATGTGTCCGCCTTGTGTTGCAGATAATACTGCTTGATTTCCTGTTACTATTCCTCCAGTCATCTTGATTGTAGAGTTTTTACCTTCTGTAACGAGTCCTGTTCCATCAGTTGATGTAATTGTAGCACCATCTTTTTCGCCTTTATTTAAAATAACGGTACCACCATTTAGAGCATATACTCCTTGGTTTTTTCCATTAAATTCTCCCCCAAAAACTTCTAGTTTAGAATCATTCGCAAATATGCCTATTTCTGCTTGAGTGACTGTTACATTTTTTAAAGTTACCATGCTTTTGTTTGCACTGATTCCGAATAGCAGTGGTACTTCATTATGACTGGATATCGTCACTCCGTTCAGTTCGTTTGCATCGCCCTTACTGTTTAAGAAAGCAGCCCCCCCTCCAGAAGCTGTAATAGATCCTCCGGTCATTTTGATCGTGCTATCGTTATTTGCAGTTAATCCAACGACAGCATTTTCAATCTTTGTATTTCCTTGTAGTTCAATCGTGCTTTTATCTCCACTAGCGACGACGACACCTAATCCTTCGTCATCTTCCGTTGTTAGAACGACATTTTCAACTATAATATGTCCGCCGTTACCTGAAAATAATGCCATTTCCTTCGCATTTACTGTTCCACCGGTTATTTTGATTATACCGTTGTTTTTTGCTTCAAGACCAAGGTTAATGTTAAAATCAGTTCCTTTAATGGTTGTTTTATCCCCCGTTAAAGTGATCATACTGTTCTCGCCTTCAGCTGTTACAGCAGCGGGTGATTCTAGAGAAGATGATCCTGGAGAAGATGTGGATGAGCCTTCGCCGGTATCCTTATTTCCGGTTACTGTTAAATTTTCACCAGTGATTTTGCCACTTTCTTTTGCATGAAGAATTTCATAGGACTTACCGGTTTCTCCGGTGACGGCTGGTCCTTCTCCTGAAGCTTCAAGAGATTCAGCATGTGCATTGGAATAGATACTAGAGAGTATGATCGCGACTGTTGCTGTATATGATAAAAGGGATTTTTTATACATCCGTATTCTCCTTTGAAGTCCCCAATATTCATTTCCCCACCGACCTCATAAGAAGAATAGAAAATGAGTTACTGTTCTTAGTGTTGTTACATTACCTCTAACTCGGTAAGTTATTTTAATTTTTCTGTCAAATATTTTAAATAATCTTCATGAAAATGTATATTATGTATAGTTTATTTTTTATTAAATGAGTTTATTTATTTTCTGTTTGTAGTGGGATTATTTTTATATCTTGATAAAATAATAAAAATAATTTTTGATAATTACTGAGAGTTCTTTATGACTATTAAGATATTTTATGATAATTATTTGAAGATATTTTCACTTAATACAAAAATATATTTTACTATCCTATCGTTTATAGTTTTTTGTGTTTTTTCTTGTTTGAATATTGTATAGACAAAAAATTGTTTGAGTTTTCAGATGAGGAGAAAGTTTCTGATAATCGCTTATCTTATTGAGGGCGGTAAAACAGACATATCTTAAGTTTAAAAACGTAATTAATAAAGAGATTCATGTTAAGGTTTTAAATGAATAGTACTTTGGTCAATAAAATTGCACTGTTATTAAAAAGTTTCCGCGTTCATTATTTGTGGATTTTTAATATATTCTAGATAAAAATGCCTTATATTTTTTCTTGATAAAAAGGGAGGGGGTAGTTGTGGTGTCATTAGGATTTATACAAAGCGAAAAGGCAGCATATTGTGCTGCCTTTTCGTTAAATTGAATAGAATGAATAGGCTGTTTTGACAGTTTTGTTTTAAAACTGATAGCGTATACCACCTGAAAAACTTGCTCCAGAGATACCAGTTTTCTGAAGCTTTTGTTGATAACTCACATCACCATGAAGGGAGAAATTGTGAGACAGTTGTGCATTGATGCCAATGCCGCCTTCAATTGTAGGTCCCATAGGATCAAGGTCAAAGTCTCTACCAATATGAATGCTACCATCATCACCAAAAGTTTTGATCAAGTTTA
>NZ_JBHIMY010000033.1:0-6165 GCF_042194535.1 Bartonella sp. CR84HXZ
TCGAATTGCTTTAAGTCTTCACAAAGGATTTCTTCTGCTTGCTTTTGGCTAATACACATGCCTTTTTTGACAAGGGGATGACCCGCATTGCTGGTGTGACCATAACCAATCGTCCAAACACATGCCGTATCTCTATAAGCCTCTAAACGCAAACCTTCCCATTGTTTGATAAGCTCTAATCCTTCTTTCGATATCTTTCTCATCTGACGCTCCATAAAAAAAAGCCCCACAAAAGTGGGGCTGGATAAAATGATGTTCTAATCAATCTCGCACTAATTATAATAAAATGGGTCGCTACATCCACGGGCGCCTATTTTTTCATCTTCTACATAACGAGAATGCGCAAAATTCCGTACAAGATGATCATTGTTAGAGCCACCAGTCCAATCGCCTCCTCCCAACATAACATTTATGTCTACACGTAAACTACTTCCTTGCTCCCCTGTATGCCATTTAGTCACTGGATAACAACCAGACAAATATTGCCACACATAACCGCAACCATCCTCACAACCAATATGCGAAATCATCCGTCTATTGTTTGTATCAACGTGTCCTCCAGACGTCTTAAGAGAAGGCGCTTGATTGCCGACAATACTGGTTGCTTGATTACTTCCATACATGCATGGCGAAAACTCATCACTCGTCAAAAATCTCTTATTAACAGACCAAAAATCAAATGCATGATCCGCATAGCTACGATTGGTCGTAATCGGAACACCATATGCCGACTTTGCATTTACACCTGTCCCTGATTGAAGATAAATATCAACCCAAATATTATGCCACGGATTGTAAACCATCCCTTCTGGACTACTACATGGGCGGTGATTTAAACACCAAACAGAATTGGGTAAAATATCCCCTGCTTGATAACCCGATAAAGGATGTCCTTCAATCTCACCAACATCCGCACAAAGCGTATGAAATCCACCGATCTTTAGAGAATTCTTCTCTGTATAGCCATCAGAAACCGTCGGATTTTGCGAAAAAGAACTGTATATCTCACTCTCATGATCTTCTCGAGTGAGATATATATAATAATCCTTTCCTGCTTCGAGATCTCCTTGAAAAAAAATCCTTCCACGCCTTGGAACGCGGTAAAAGAGGTACCTACCCCCAAATTCTCACCACCATGATAAAAGCGAAAACATGCCCCTTTATTGATCACAATACCTTTTCTATTTGTCGGATTGGCTTCCAGAATTCTGTGAGGCTGATCAAAACGCACATTCTCTAAAAAATAAGTGGAAAGAAAACCTACTGTTGCCTTGTTTGTGAGCTGATCAACCATTAGATTCAACGTCTCATCCGCTTGAATAAAGAAGGACACTATTTTGACTCCCTCCATCATTCGTGCTTTTTGTTCAACTAACTCTTTAAGAATGGGTAGGATGCTTTGATGATCGCTTTTGCAAAGATTTTCTTGTTTGTTGACGTTTTCTTTCATTCTCAAAATGAGTTATCATGGCCCGTTCCTTCTTGCTCGTATTGCTTAGACCAAAAGTATCATTGTCCATAAATTGCTGATATCCAGCTATCATGAGATCGGTTAGGAACGAGTCACTTTTCGGAGGTTGTGTAAAATAAATCCCCTTTGAATCCTGCAATTTATATCGAAAACCTGCTTTTTTCATGCACTCATATACTGAAGCAAATTCACTTGCATACGAATTCATATCACTAGAAGAAGCATAAACCGGTTTCCAACCACATTTTAAAAGTGATTGTTCGATTACAGCCCGATCTGCTCTAGGCTTTTCCCATAAAACCAAAGTCGATGGGGGAGGATTGCCTAATTGACATCCAGCTGTACTTAAGAGAGCCATGCTGCTCAATAGTTTTAAGATTTTTTTCATTTTTCCCCTCCTCCATAGTTTTTTCCAAAAACTCTTGTAAGAAGATGTGAATTTCAAACCAAGAGCTTTCTCCACCTTTTCAATCTGTAGATTATCAGCCGCATTTTCTTCAGTACGAAAATTGATAATATCATCATTATATTTATTAACTTTATCAATTAATACTGCAACATCATCTAAGGTATAGGTTTTCATAAATCTTCCCCTGCATACTCTTTAATTCTTTTACAGAGAAATTCATAAAAATTACTTGCGTAATATTCGGAATCTTCAGATGTATACTTGAGATAGAGTGGGCACTCTCCATCCCGAAATTGAGTATAATCAAAGTAAAATGTTTCACCAAAATCAGTTGTGCAGATAACAAGTTGTTTGGGATTCGTAAAGCCATCTCTTCTATCGAGTAAATTTCGGTAAACAATATCACCAGCAGGAATACCAGCACAGATTTCATAAATACTGAATATTTCTTCACCTCCAACTTCTCCGCCTCCATAATTTTTTAAAAAACCCTTATAGGAAGAGGTAAATTGTAAATCGAGAGTGTTCTCAGCTGTTTTAATCCGTACATCATCAGGTGCATTATCTTGAGTACCAAAATTAATAACCTGACTATGCATATCAACATATTGTGCAACATCTAATAAAGTATAACTTTTCATAAATTTTTCTCCATAAGTCACAGTGTGTTTTTACTCATAATGAGTGTTTCTACTGATCAATATTCTCTACTATAGCCAATGGAATTGGGATTACATCGATAGAATATAGAGGATATTTTCTTGAAGGAGCTCTTTTCTCATCTGTATCTGTAAAATCATCTCGCATTTACAATATATGATGTAATTAAAGGGGATGATCATTAAAGCTTAGAGAGCGCCTTTTAGGGACATTATTTCAATATTTGCAATAATTACTTTTTCTTTTTTCTTGCTGAGGAGTCTTTTTTTGAAATCCAACAAATAACTTTTCTGATAAAATTTTCCTTTGGCTTCATAGGCGCAACAAAACTCTTGTCTTGATAAAATGAGTAGAGAACCTCAGCCATAGGACCTTCTTGTGTCATAGGATATAACATAATAGGCCTACAATCGATTCCAATAGGAGCTCTTCCTGATACCATTCTTTCCACATTTGTACCTGTTACTATCTGTCCTTTTCCTTTCCAAGAAGAAACTGTTTCAGGCTCAAACAGCTCATCTCCCTGATAAACTTTTTTACCTTTAAATTCCACAGGTTCAGCTGCTCCCATAATTTTTTTCTTTATCCATTTCATGATTCATAAGCCCCTTCAATTTTTTCAAAATAATCAATGTATTCTTTGTTCTAAATAGACTTAACAAACTCTCCTTCCAAGAAGTAGGTTATTCCTCGCTAGAAAACTCTGAGTGATTATCGAAATCCTTTTGCCACCTGTTTAATTAAAGCGTAGCTCACTTGCTTCACCTTTGCTACTTCTTTGGCTAAAGCTAATGCACGTTCAAGATGAAGCTGTTGGATGCTCTCGTCAAAGCCTAGGTGATCCCCTGCCGTAAAGCTTTTCTGATAAGATTGTAAGGTTTCAACATCACCCAATAAGGCAAGAGCGCCAAGATGAAGCAAAGCATAATCCTTATTGTCTGTTTTGGACTTTGCATCCTGTTGCCAAGGAGCTCTACCATAATCAGAGCGTAGCCTTTTAGAAAAATCAATGTCTTTGACTGACCATTCTAGCGCATCATCAAGTGCTTGCTTTAAGCGATCCGCAGTGACTTCTGGTTCAAAGATTTCTAACCCCTTTGCTTCAAAATTAAGCTGTATGTCTGGAATATCTTCTGTGTGGGTAGGATCAATGAATTTGCAAGCGGTGGAAAGAATGCCCGTGCTAATCATAAAGGCGCTATCAAATTGCGGGTAATCTTTGGCAATTTCATCGTTATAAAGAATATCTACTTCACGATCGGCCAATTGATAGCTTGCCATATGGTCATTCTCATTGATTTTCTCGGTTGACCAGCCTAGACTTTTTAAAAGTGCTGTTGCACTTTCCATAGTGAGACGATCATCAGTGTCATCTGCTTCATCCACTTCCTCTGCCACTTCAACAGAAGTTGTTTTAGAAGCAACAGATGCTGTTTGCGGATCCAAGCTTAAAATCGGAGCGTTTTTCGGAAAACCTGCTCGATAACCCCGTGCAAGAGTGAGGAGATTATCAATTCTATATTTTGAGATTTCTTCCACAAAACCTAAAGGATTTCCCTTTCTAAAATTCTCCTTATAAGATTTGAGCTTTTCAACATCCCCAATCAAAACAAGCGCAATAAGGTGACGCGCTACAAGATCAAGTTCACTGTCTGGGGGAAAAGCTACATAATCATAGATGATTTGATTCACATTTTGCCGATCAGCCCATTCAAGAATATCCGCACTGATCTGTTTCAGCTTGCCTTCATCCAATTCAGTACTAGAAACTGTATAAACTTCTTCTGCTTCTTTGATGGCTATATATTGAGGCATATTATAGAAAATTTCTCTATGAGCAGTGGAAAAACCAAGTGTTGAAAGGGAAGCCTTAAATACAACAATCGGCTCTTCTTCATCACTTTGAAGGTTATACATTATATTGATGATACGGTCTTTACTTACAAAATAAGCATTGCGATTGTAGTTTTTATCACGATAAACTGTCCAACCCATTTCTTTTAATTGCTCTGTAACTTTATTGAAAGTAATCAAAACTTGTGGACTAAGATGTGCTTCTGCTGCCTCTCGCTCATTAAGGATTTTCAGATGTCTTTCAGCAAATTCAACAGCGTGATTAACATACCCCTCCAGTTCTTCATCAAGATTTTGCAAATGCTCAGGAATCTTATCCTCTGCGATAGAATCTTGATAGGATTTTAGGACATCAATTTGACCTGTCAATGCTAAACAAGCCAAATGCCAAATCACAGCTGGATAATAGCTATATTTTTGGATAAGCGTTTTGCTTTCTATTGATGCTTGTAAATCTTGGGCACGTGCCCATTGTATTATCCGCTCAGAGATTTTTGTCAACTCTTGCTCATTCAATATCTCTACACAAATATCAATTCCTTTATCAACCCCACGAAAATTCTCTCCTCCAATCGTATTAAAAGATCGATAAATATCCGTAGGTCGTACAAGATTACGTTGTCCACAAAAATGAATATACAAGCAAGCCAAAGAAATCTCTTCATTAGATATTTCAGCTTCGAGATGAACATTATACTGATCATAGAGATGTACAAAGCCAAAATCTAACTTAATAAAACGATCCGGCAAAACCAACCACATTTTCCCAAGCTCTGTGGCAAACCACCCTTGAATTTTAAAAATGCGAGTTGCTGCTGTAAGAATCATCGACCACTGTTTAGGTTTTTTACGCGCTAAAATGTCATCTAACTCCCCGTTTTTATAAGCTTGCGCAAAAAGAATGAGGCGCTCAATCCACCCTATTGTTTTGTAATCTGCAAATTCTGGTACATGTAATTGGGGTGTAAACTTAGAACTTTTTAAAGCCTCAATATCACCAAGTAATGCTTCTGCAACAGCAGAATGATTAGCAGCTTCTTCATGTAATTTTTTTTCAATATCTTGTGCTTGCGCCCAAGCAATAACCCTATTTAAAGATTCCTTAACATGGCTTTCTGAGAGATCTAAAGCTGTAACATCGAAATCCTCTTTCGCAGAAAACAGCGTATCTTCATACTTATCCTGTGATACTTCACCACTAGCATATTCGCAAGAAAGGCAATAAGGAGCAGTGGTAAGATCAGCTGATAACCGAAATTTTCCACCCTCCTCTCCATAATCTACAACATCATAACTAATGCCTACAATGCGATCGGGAAAATGATAATGCGCAAAGGTATCCCCCACTTCATCACGATAAGGCTCCCAGCCCAGTCTTTTTAAAATCTCTGTGACATCTTTGGTTTGCATCGTCATTACCCCCCAGCATGTTCCATAATTCTTTTACAGAGAAATTCATAAAAATTACTTGCATAATACTGGGGATCGCTAGGTGGAAATCTAAGATAGAGCGGGCACTCACCATCCTGAAACTGAGTATAATCAAAGTAAAAGGTTTCACCAAAATCTGTTCTATTGATAACAAGCTGCTGTGGTTTTGCTAAACCATTTTTTATATCTGTTAAGTGATAATAAACAATATCATCACTACGAGCAATTTCAAAATTTGTATTATAAACACTTAATATTTCCTTACCACAGATCTCCGCTCTTCCATAATTCTTCAAAAAACTTTTGTAGGAGGATGTGAATTGCAATTTAAGAATCCCCT
>NZ_JBHIMY010000034.1:0-6066 GCF_042194535.1 Bartonella sp. CR84HXZ
GTCAGTGACCATTTATCCAGCGTGTTCTTACCGGCATCTGACATGTCCTTTGGTGTAAACGACAGCTGCCCATAGGTGCCTACAAGACCGAGATGTGTTGTGGTATTTTGTCCTTCAATTGCTGCCAATGTGACACCAGCTTGGAGAGCAGCATAGCGGATATCAGCACCATAACCATATTTGAGAGGACCACGCTCAGAAGATAAAGTTCCTGTGCTTCCATAGGTATAAAGGAAGAAACCGGTTTGTTTTTCCTCTTCTTTTCCTAAGACGGATGTTCTGATATTGGCTAAGAGCGCGTTTTGTTTAGCTATATCTGTTAATCCAGCGTGAAAGAGAGCATTTGGCATGACCAAATAGCTTGCTGTTTGTGCTACAGGGGCGATCACATCTGAACCATTTCCAAGCAGTTCGGGTTGCAAACGGAAATCCCAGAAATTTTCATTCTTTTCATCAAACAGGTTTTGCGCAATATTGGCTTTGCCTTGGCTTGAATCTGGTCCATAGGCACGTAGTGTATACATATCTGGTAAACCACCTCTTGTGGTATAGCCATTTACAAGTTTGAAAGAGCTTTCTTCTGCTTTTCCAGAAACTTGAATGAGTGAAAGACCACGGATATTGGCAGCAGCAGAGGTATTTGCTTCGACATTGTCATCTTCTAAGCGTCCCGTAACATAAACTGATGTGTTGCCAGAGACATCCCCATTGATCAAAAGTCTATCGGTTTTTTGGTCATTTATTGCAGCACCATCACTCCATTTTGCGTTGAAGTAAATCTTTGCACCACCCGTTGCATTGTAGACTGCTTTTGTGTCTGGTTTACCAGAACCTATATGCAATGTTTGGTAATGCTCTTCTGTTGGTTCGCTAAAAACAATGGAGCTATTATCAAGACTAAGCGTGGAAATATCAGAACGAGATCTTTGAGCAATATCAAGCAGATTGCCATCATTATCTTTTTCGTTTTTGCTGATTTTCAACGTCCATGTTGTATCGTTTTTCAGATCAAAGTGTACATTTCTGTCTTGAGCAATATTCGCTCTGCCCTCTAGAGTAGACTGATCAGCGTTTAATGTGAAGGTGCCGTTGGAGATCGCTTTAACCTCTTTACCATCCCACAAATCTTTATCTTTCCATGACGTTTTGTCCCAAAAAATACCATCTCCTAATAATACGTCCGCATGAACTTCTGATTTTTTAAGATTGACTGTGCCGATTGATGGGGCTGCCGCATCTTCGATGCTTTTTTCAACAAAAGCTCCAACGAGAATACCAGTATCATTTTCAGCATGAATCTCTGCATTGGTCAGATTGATCTCATTGCTATGATATTTTTGTGGGTAATCTGGGCCATTTGGATCATTATCAGAGAAAGTTGCGAATTGTAAACCGGCAACTTCTGCTGTGGCAGAAACATCTGTCAGATCAATATGTCCGCCATTTATTACAACCAGTGCAGCTTTTTTTGCTTCTATTTTGTTTTTCTTCCCATTTGGAGGAGTGTCGGATTGGGTATCTAGACCTTCAGAATTAGTATCAATAGTGCCATTGCTCGTTTTAATTGTACTACCTTCAACAGCAAAAAGACCAGCATCAACATTTTGAATGGTTGTTTTGCCATTTAATTCAACTACACTATCGGGCTCCCAAATGTTTACACCAACGGTTGGTTCTGTGGATTTACCACCGGTTATTGTTAAATCTCCGCTAACGATTTTACCCCCACTATCAGCATAAAGACCTTCATCAACATTTTGAATGGTTGTTTTTCCCGTTAACTGAATTTCACTACCAGAGTCCCCTGTCCATACACCAGATCGTTTTTCATTGGGGTCTTGATCAATTATTTCACCACCGACTACGGTTAAATTTTCACTGGTAATTTTACCACCAAGGATTGCTCCAAGACCGTTCCAAGTATTGTTAATTGTTGTATCGCCATGCAATTCAATTCTGCTATCAGGACCAATGGCCTCTGCACCGGTTCCTTTGCCATCTGTTGTTAAAGCAACATTCGTGGCGTCAATCTGTCCGCCTTTTTCTGCAAATAATGCACTTCGCGCATCCCCTATTGTTGTTACTTTTCCTCCTGCCATTGTGATCTTAGATCCTGAACCATCTGCACGGAGTCCATTACCATTAGATGATGCGACTGTAACATTGTTGTTTAAAGTAATGGTGCTGCCTTCTTTAGCATATACCCCATCAGTTTTTCCATCGAATGATCCTCCAGAGACTGTTATTGTGGAGTGATCATTTGCAAATATGCCTGTGTTTGCTTGAGTGACGGTTACATTGTTTAAAGCCACAGTGCTTTTTTCGGCACTTATTCCCTTATCCATCAATGTGCCATCGTTACCGCTCGATATTGTTACATCTTCCAGCGTGTTTTTATTTTCATCACTTCCGCTAGCGTTGAAAAGAGCACCTATTTGAGAAGCAGCAATAGAACCACCGGTCATCTTGGCTGTAGCTCCATTTTGTACATCAAGGCCGTTTATAACTTTTTCAATGGTTGTTGTGCCTTTTAATGTAATGACGCTGTTAGCGCCATCGGCTTTTGCGCCAGTTCCAGTGCTATCTGTTGTTGTTAAAGCAACATCCGTGACATCGATCTGTCCACCTTTTTCTGCAAATAATGCATTTTGTTTTCCACTGACAGTTCCTCCCGTCTTCGTGATTTTTGCTCCTGAACCTTCTGCATGAAGTCCAGAACCATCAGATGATGTAACCGCAGCTTTTTCGTCTAAATTAATGGTGCTGCCTTCTTTAGCATATACCCCATCATTTTTCCCATCGAATGATCCTCCAGAGACTGTTATTGTGGAGTGATCATTTGCAAATATGCCTGTGTTTGCTTGAGTGACGGTTACATTGTTTAAAGCCACAGTGCTTTTTTCGGCACTTATTCCCTTATCCATCAATGTGCCATCGTTACCGCTCGATATGTTCACATTTTCTAGCGTGGTTTCGTTGTTCTTACTACCGTTGAAAGAAGCACCAATTTCAGAAGCTGTAATGGAAGCGCCATCTATCTTGATTGCCGCTCCATTGTTCATTACAAGGCCATTTTTGAATTTTTCAATGGTTGTTTTTCCATTTAACTCAATCTTGCTATTAGGTGAGTAGGCCCCTATACCAATACTTGTTCCTTGGGTTGCAGCACCAGTTAGTGTTAAATCTTTACTAACGATTGCACCATTTACTGCCATAAGACCATGGTTTGTGGCGTTTTTAATGGTTGTTTTTCCATTTAACTCAATCTTGCTATTAGCATCTTGGACGTACACACCAACATTAGATTCTCCAGCTTCATTAAGGGTTATCGTTAAAGCGTTGCTAGTAATTGCTGCACCGCCTACTGCCCGAAGCCCGTTAGTCATTTTTTCAATGGTTGTTGTACCCGTTAACTCAATCTTGCTACCAGAATCTTGGGCTACTAAACCAATATTGGTTCCATTTATTATTAAATTTTCGCTGGTGATTTTACCGCCTTTTTCTGCAGAAAGTCCGTCCTTAACTTTTTCAATGGTTGTTGTGCCCGTTAACGTAATTTCACTGCCCGAATCTTTCGACGCTACACCAGTGCTGAATTTTTCAGGATCAGGAGAGGTTACTATTAAATTTTCACCCTTGATTGCGCCACCATTTGTTGCTTCAATTGCATCATAGGAACTGCCTGAAGTGGCAGTCGTTATTGTACCTTTTGCATCATTTTTAAGAACATTGTTAGCAGCATATGCGTTGAAATGGGTGCCAAACAGCGTAACAGTCATAGCCGCTGTACAGAGTAACAGAGATTTTTTATACATTTAGATATTTTCCTTAACTTATAAGCCCCACGCATTCCGCCCCCGCTTATAAGAAGGATATCAAATGAATGGTTTTCTACTTTGAGACAAATAGATTATTTTTATTTTTGTGTAAAGTATAATTATAAATTTTATAATAAAATACGTAATGTTTTTACTGTAAATCTATTTTATTATTCATTATGAATAAAAATAAAACTAAATTATAAATAAAAATTATTTTATAATATTAAAAATTAAAATATTTAAATCACTAATTTATTAAAAATTTATAAAATAATATGAAGATATTAAAATTTATTTGTAATTTTTTATTGTATATCATAGTGTTATTATTGTGCATTATTTAGAGATAAACTTTATTGAATTATCACAAGAAAGAAAATAATGGAGAAGATATTAAAAAAGAAACCAGAAAAGAGGAAATGAGCAATAAAGAATAGCAGTATCTATGCTGCTGTGAATATACAAAAAAGAAAGCTTGTCGTTTGACAGGAGTTTTTTAAGTGGGAATAGGTGAGATTGGGTGGGAATTTATGATTTTTTTATGACTAATTTTCACCATTAAATGCACATTTTATCAAAATGGATTTTTACATCTAAAAATGAGAAAAATCTGTGATTCAATGGAAAAAATAGGAAAAGGCTTTGAGGATTAAAAAAAACTCTGTGGAAGCCTAGAAAACCGCCTTTGAAGACCCTTTGAAAAAAATCTATAAATTGTGAAGTTCGCTCCCAAATCAGCCCAAAAAGCGAAAAAAGATATGATATTTTAAAAACAAATTGTTATTAAAAATCTTAATGTAAGGAGAAAGGCACCTTCATTTTCCATTTTTAATGATGGTTAGGTTGGATTTGTGTCGTTCTTGAGTGTTTTTTTAACCTCTATTTGATGTTTTAAATGCAATTTTAAAAAGAGGCAAGGTAAGCTCTATTTCTTCACTGTCGTTGATGTCTTGAATAAGCTCTTGTAACTTTTTATAAAGCTCCGCCGCGAGTTCCGCTATATCTTCAGGGGGAAATTTAATTGTTGCATTTTTGTTATTTGATTGATCCCTTTGTACGGGTGGCAAATGGTGATGGGGGTTGGAGTGTTAAACCCGCAAGTCCTTTTGCTGCCGCCATGTTTATCAAACGTGATAAGCAAAGGGGCGGTGTTTTTTGGTCTCCCTCCAACCAAGATGTGCATGGCATTTTAGGCACGGCGCGCCCGATTAGCTATTTTGATGGCGAAATCGATCATGAGGCAAATCGCCTCAACCAAGCCGATATTGCGACCTTTATTCCAGCACGGCTTAGCCAAAATGCGCATTTAAATAATTCTGGGGGACAAATAGCTGCCAATGGACGTATTTTATGGGGAAATCATACCACCTCCAGTGATCCATTCTGGCGTTTTGTCAATGTGGTGTGCACCCGTGCAGCGTTGAAAAAACTATCACTAACAGTTTTAGCCCTTGGGCTAATGACGAGAATCTGACTGCTCACTATGTCATTGCTATTACCCGCTCTCTCACGCAGTTTCTTGATGATCTTATTGCGCGGGGTGCACTGCTGGGGGGCGGGTTTGGTTTGATCGCGATTTAAATTCCAACAGTATTTTACAATTAGGACAGTTTCGGGTGGAGTTTGATGCAGAAGAAGTGCCACCTTTAGGAGATTTAAGGTTCAGTAGCCGGCGCAATAGCGCTTATTTTGATCGGTTGGCGCAAGATATCCAAAAGAAAATGACTTATCAATTTGGTGATACGCTTGAAACTTATCGCAAAGCAGCAAGGAGTTAGAGCATGACTTTACGCATTGTACGCGGTTTTACCCTGATTGTTGATGGTTTTATGGGCACCTATCACAAAATTGAGCGATTTTTTTAAATCTTTGCCTCATCGCATTAAGGGGTGGATTGGGTCCATTAATTTAAGAGAGTTTTTGCCAAGTTTTTTGGGAGGCACAACAGCCATTCAACCGATTGCACAATTTGCGGGGGCGGGGCATGCCAATTACTCTGTGAGAGAACAAAGAGGCAAAGAGCGCTCCCCTATCACCCACAATCAAAATGTAACGGTGCATGTCAATGGCGCCCGTGATCCTGTGGCCACTGGTCGTGCGGTTGCCCACGCCATTCAACGGGCACGCGCCAATGCGCTGCATGGGGGAACAGAATGAGGGGAGGGAGGCTATGAGAGATCCTTTGATGATGTTAGGACCGCATCAATTTTATGTGGACTGGCTGAATTTCCAATCCTTTGAAGAA
>NZ_JBHIMY010000035.1:0-5802 GCF_042194535.1 Bartonella sp. CR84HXZ
AAAACTTATCAAAAGAAACGTAAATGTGCATGTGATCTTTAATCACTCATTTGAATGAGAGAGCCTATAAAACGCTTTTCATTGCTATCAAACAAATCAAAACGCTCGGTAGCTTTAACAATCCAATCAAAAGAACATGCATATTAAGTGAATATCTTATAACAAAACGGTTTTTTACATTTACGAGCATTGGTTTTTAAAAGCAGCTTTTCATAAGATAAATAAACAATTATGGTTTTTTGTTACCATTTTTATCAAGTCAATTTTATTAATAATAGTTATTAAAAAATCACAAAATTAAAATAAACATTTGAAAATATACCCATATGGGTATATTAGTAATCATGAGTAAAATAAAACGTATCATATGGCTTGGTTCTTCACTCAAAGATATAAAAAGTCTTCCTGATCTTATTCAACAAAGGATTGGTTATGCTCTTTATCTTGCTCAGATAGGAGATAGAGGAGAAAATGTTAAGGTTCTCAAGGGGTTTGGATCTGCCAATGTTCTAGAAATTATTGAACGCGATATTCAAGGAACTTATCGCGCTGTTTATACGATACAATATAAAAAATCTCTTTATGTGTTGCATTGTTTTCAGAAAAAATCGACCCGTGGCATTGCAACACCAAAACCAGACGTTAATCTGATCAAAGAACGTCTCAAGTTAGCAGAACAATTAGAAGGGAATTAAAATGATCAATGTTTTTCACGGTAGTTCCAATGTTTATGCGGATCTTGGCTTTTCAGATTCCAGAGAGATGCTTATCAAAGCGCAACTTGCTCATAAGATTAGTCAAATTCTGAAAGAAAAGAACTTAACACAAAAACAGGCTAGTCAACTTTTGAAAATGACTCAACCCAAATTGTCTAAACTCTTAAGTGGAGAATTTCGAGGAATTGGTGAAATGAAAATGCTTGAGTGTTTGGCAAAATTGGGAAACGATATCAAGATTATTGTTAATCCGAAAGAAGTTAAAACGCTTGAAGGACATTTTGAAGTTGTTTTTTCTTCTTAAACTTCTTTATGATTTGCTTTTTATAGTCTATTCATACATGGCAATCTTATATAAAAAATGGTCAAATGAATCATGCATAAAAGTGTGGATTCTTAAGTGGATTCTTATAAAATAATTTTACTCAAACCATTGACTTTATTGTATTTTTATATATAATGCGTTATTATCATCGTCCAAGGTTCATTCTTAGGAATGCGCAATTTAAACCGGTGATAACGATTGCGCGAACGCCCATGATAAGCGCCCGTGACATACGAACACACCCTCTCCTTATGCCATGTGATCGGCGTCTGATTATTGCGAAGACGACGTTCCCCTATGCTTAAAAGACCTTGTGTTGTATCAACTTCGGCAAACATTTTCGTGATAAAGTTAAAACTTCCATCAGGCGCCCCCATCTCTTGCGAAACAACCGTTGCCTCCATCGGGGCTCCTGTAAACATAACAAGCCGATTGTTTTCATCAAAAGCACCAAGCATTGGAGCGCCACTTTGCCAACGGGGGCTGTCTAAAGAAGCAGGCAATGCCTCAAGATTGAGCGAAATCTCATCTAACTGTTCTAAAGTATAACCTGTTGTAAACACTGGAAACAACGTGAAAATCTTTCCCTGTAGCGTCGACCATTTCTGCAAGCCCCAATCATAAACAAAGGTGGTTTGTTCGTTATTGCCTCTTTTTAAGGACCAATAAATCCGGTTATCAATGGGGTCTATAACTCCTTGCATCTCATCAAGAGCAAACTTATCAAATGTTTTAAAAACCGTTCTATCAACCTTTTCAAAACCTATCGGTAAAAGTTGACCATCCAAACTCATCTGATAAAAACCACCATCACCTGCAAAAAAAGCATCACTCCCTCGACATGCTATAGAGGCTGCACTGCGGGCTCCTCGCTTGTCTTGTATCTTTTGAAACGTAAATACAATCTTAGAACCCGCAACAAAGGTTCCTGCATAAATAGCAGAACGCATAAAAATGAGGGGATTGGTGGATTCTGTTGCCCCTTGAACATATTCTCCATCCGGAAAATCTTGAAAATCGCAATCTTTCTGTTTAACTGTCCAATGGGTTGCATCTTCCAAACCAGACCAATGAATGCGATTGGGGTGATCTGTCAATTGCATCAAACAAACAAAAGGTCCCCAAACCTTCACCAAGCCTGCTTTCGGCGGATTGCCTCCTAAATCTTCAAATCGTTCAGAACTATGGGTATTAAAAACTTGTGGTTTATCATTTTTATTCACCGCAATAATTCTTTGACCAAACAAAGCGAACGACCATTGATTATCCTCATGCGCATGATAGGTCACACCACTTTGGCTTATGTCTTTCCAACCTTTCGTTTGACTATCATAACTGTAAAGCTTTTGCTTGCCTCCTACGATTATCTTTACACCATTACCGCTTCTAAAGGCGATTGAACCCAAGGGCTTTTCTTCCAAAGGATTAGAAACAACCATTGCACTAGGCATGGGTATGTAACCGCCATCTGCCGGCAAAACATTCACAAGGCTATCCGTAAAACTGCCGTTGACAACCGCAACATCCGGTCTGTAATCGGCAATGGGAAAATAAACCATCTTAAAAATCCGTTGGCATTATTCTGGTCACGTTATGACGTTGAGACGTCTCTGCACGCAATTCATGCAACTGTTCGTTAAAGTCATTGTAAGCTGCCGTTGCACAATCGGGGTCTTTAAGGATATTCTTGTAAAGTTCGTATTTTGCACGCGCCTTAATCAAATCAAAGGCATGCACAAACCATGGATGCTCCTCATCAACACTCTCTATCTCTGATAAACGCAATGGAGAGAGAATGAGTTGAATCTGATAGGCTCTATCCGGCGTGGGATAAAGATGTAATTTCCTATCAAAATAACTGTAACAAATCGGCGTTCCTTGCTGCTCTGATGATAACAAAGGCTCTAAAGAAACATGGTCCTTACATTCCAAGGCAAACTTATGATGTTGATCAGAACTCAGATAAACGTTTTTGATTTTAACAGCACTTTCGATATGGCTGGTAGTGCTTGCATCATAAACACCTTGTCCCGCCCGTGTCTCAAACACCACATCACGGCTTTCGTTAAAGTAAAAGGTCTCTCGTTCACAAAAACGAATGGCTGCAAAAATACTTTCTTGGATTTGATGAACATACTCATCGGCTATGTCATCAATCTCATCTTGGATGACCGACACAAGGTGCGAAAGTGTTCTCTTATGGCGATAAACATCTCGCTTTACTGGTATCGGTCCTCCGGTCTTAACCCGAATATAATGACGTGTCATCAAAATACCTTTCTGTAAAAATTATTACTATTGATATTATATATTTTGTGTATTATAATGCACTGATGGTAGCGATAATAAAAACAACAGATGAATTCGATAACTGGTTAGAAAAACTTAAAGACAGAAAAGCTGCTAATATAATTCTTGCAAGGCTTCATAGAATTCGTTCAGGGCTTTTGGGTGATGCAAAGTTTTTTAATGGTATAGGTGAATTACGTATCCACTATGGTGCTGGTTACCGAATTTATTTTACAAAAAAAGGCGATAAAATCATTATATTGCTTTGTGGTGGTGACAAATCCACACAATCCAGTGATATTCAAAAAGCCTTATCTCTTTTAGAGGATCTTAAAAATGAAATTGAAAACCTTTAACTTTGAAAAACACCTCACAACACCAGAATCTCAAGAAGTCTTTTTAAATGAAGCCTTCAAAACTGGTGATGCCTCTCATATAGCGGATGCCCTTGGCATTGTTGCTAGAGCACAAAATATGAGTGCCTTAGCAAAAGAAACCAATCGCGAACGCAGTGGATTATACCGCTCTTTAAGCAAAACAGGTGACCCTAAACTTTCTACCTTAGTCGCTGTCTTATCTGCCCTTAATTTGCAACTCTCTGTACAATCTGCTCCATAAATCGTGAGGGGAATTAAGCCTTCCCCTATACCTCTCAACGATTGGTCACGAATTGCACGACCACAACACACTCTCCAGCCGCGGTTGTTTTATCCCGTGTTGCATAAAGCGTAAGCTCTTGATCTTCTGGAACAAACTCTTTTTGGTTGGTTGATGTAAAATCTTGCGTACCTTGGGCTTTGATGTCCTTTTCACTAAACTCATTACCCCCATAGGTACTTCCTATCTTCAACTTCGCTTCTGAAAACGCTGTCTTCACAAACGCTTTAATCGAAAGGATCATTGCACCACGCGGTAAAGTCCCGATTTTGCGTGTCAAATGCTTATCTTTATGCGAGATATTCAAACGCAAAAAACTGACCTGATGTGTATGAAGATCTCTGCCGTGTAAGTGTCCTGTTACGCCATCTACCATGTCCTATTTCCTTTCCTCATCACTCAACTTCACCGCTGTAGGTGGGGATAACTATCGTTCCAAAATCTTGGGCTCCTTGTGCTCTTCCGGGCATTTGGAAACGCGTTTTCTTCATGCCCATAATTGTATGCACTCCAAAACCGTATTCGCGTTTGTAGTCGAAGGTTTCTTCTTCGATTTTATAGCGGGTCTTACCGTAACTCTTACCAAATGCCATAACGACACTTTGCGCTCCAAGCAAAACAGCACGGCGCACACCTGCAAGACGTGTACTATCCGTGGATTTAACACCATTGGTGACATGCTCTGATTCACGTAAAATCACACCATTATACATGCCTAGAGAACCATCAAAGATTGGGTTTTTGGAACGCGAACCGGTATAAGCGGCTTTCTGAATATCAAGCCATTGACCCGTCTCTGTATTAGTGCGCAATTGCGTCACCTGAATGGGATGCAAATACAACACATAAACACTCTCGCCATTCACACGAACCGGTCTAATTTTAGGATTCGCTAGCTTAGCGCACTGAACCGCTTCATCTATCAATTTAAGATTAAAGCTGTGTTTGGCTTTTTCTGTAAGATCTTCATCCTTGGTTTTTGCTTCTGGTCGCACAATGCGCTTACTACTTGGAGCTAACGGTGCATTAAAGCCCCAAAAAAGAGGATCAAGATCAACCAGTTCTCCCTCAAAATTAAGCCTGTTGGCTGTATAACCGCAAGCGTGAACGAAAAACATCAAACTCAAACGGTCCGCATACCAATCTGATAAACTGTTTTTGGCTTCTTCGCGCAAATTAAACAATGTGCGCTGATTATCAATAGTGCCTTCATTGGCAATTCTTGTTCCATGATAAAGTTCATTGATATACAGTTTATCATGAAGGAATTGGAGTGCCTCTTCATTGCCTTCAAGGGTTTCACCCTCACTCACACCACGTCCTGATAACTGAGCTCGCAGACTAAATGTTACACAATCCCCTTTGCCTTTTTGCGTCTCTGTTTTCACCTGAATAATGCTATTGGAATCCTGCCCCATCAAAGGAGCAATAGGAGTTGCTTTGGAGACCTCCGCATCAAGCATTCTCGCCCATGTTTTTAACGCATGGGGATCATTAATCCCTATATGTGTTGTTGCCATTTATTTCACCTTTCTTTGCTATAAAAAAACCGGCTTAAAGCCGGACCACCAACCCGCACCAAAGGCGGCTTATTCTCTAAAAGTCTTTCACTTAATCTTCATCATCCGCACCACTCAATTTGCGTATAAGCACTCGGTTCTTTGGATTACTGTACCACGCTTGAAACTCTTTATCCGTCATAGCGTCCATCGTTTCCCATGAAAGTGGACCTGTACTCCCCCCTCCTCCAGATGCCGTTAAGGTTCTCGCAGAATTCTGACGGCTTTGAAGTTCTGCAACTTGATTATTCGCTTG
>NZ_JBHIMY010000036.1:0-5405 GCF_042194535.1 Bartonella sp. CR84HXZ
GATCAATTTTATTGAAAAGTTGCGTGAACACTGTAAAGTCCATGGAATTCCTCTTTAACGAATTTTCAACTTTTTATATGATTTTTAAGCATTTTTCGTTGAGTTTTTTAGGATAGAATTAAATTTCGTAGATCTTTTCAGTCTATGAGAGAGAACTGAATATTACGCACTAACCTTTGCTTTTTACGAGCATATAGGAAAAATAATACACGAAATATTGTTATAAAAAGCCTTATCTAATAAATCTTATGGTAGGCATTTTCGTGTTTTTACTATTCAAAATTTTTATGTTATGTTTGTCCTTCTGCTGTTTGATAAGTGTATATTCAGCATTGCGTAAATGTGTGACCATTTGTAGTTTTGCTGTTTCATTTTGTAGCATAGCGAGCATTCCAATTATATGTGCTTGTAACTCAGCAATACTTTTTAGATCTTTTGTTGTCTTGATTTCGTTTAATAGTTCTTCAATTTGCTGAAAACGATTATTTGCTTCTTCAAAAGTCTTTAGACTTACGGCTTTATCAGTGATGGCTGCATATTGGCTACGCTTGTTGATAAAACTGCTAGATTCATGGACAGAGATAGGAATTTCTTCTTCTTTTAAAATATTTTTAAGTGATGTAGTTAGAGCAGAAGATTTATTTCTATTGTAGAGCGTCTCCGGATTTTTGAGGAAAAAACTGCTGTGATCTGTTTGTGCATTTTTAAGTTTTTTAGTGTCGAACTTTTGGTTTCCCGTTATAGACTCCTGTATCTTTTTTACTTCCTCAAGTTGTTTTTTTAGTGTTTCGAGAAGTGGGTCAGCTGGCGCTTCCTTTTGTTGTGGAGGTTCTTTAGGCGTTGTTTCACGTGACTTTCCAAAAAAATTGGGCCACGCCGTTGGAACTGTTGCTGACAAATCTGCCGCTCCAGCGCCAAAAGTCCAAGCCATGGCTGGGTCTGAAATCCCTAAAGTTATTACAACTACTATTGGAATGAGCTTTTTTTTCATGTTTCCCTCCTGTCATTTTTTGCGTGCTGTAAGAAAATTGGTAACCATATTGCCGGATCATCACCAACTTCCGCGATAATGCTTTCGGCTAATTCTGCGTTATCTGGTGTACCTGATAACACCAAGAGCTCGTCACTAAAGTCGTGTTCGATGGTTTTTCCACCGCTTGTCAGATGGAATTTACCAAGATTCAGTTCTGCAAGCGCAGATTGATCACCCTGCTTAATGAGGAATTGGCGACTAAACTCACCAAGTCCTTTAACGAGTTCAAATTCTGTATCTGTTAGTTTAAAGCCTTTTGTATAATCTTCATAGTTTGCCTTGGGGTTGGCTAGAAAAATGTAAGTCGCACACTGTTGAATGAGTGTTTTGGCAATATTACTTTCCAAGGCATCGCTAGGCTCTTGTGTTGCGTAAACAAAAATACCATTTTGTTTACGGATAGTCTTTTGCTTATTTTTCGCCAAATCTTCAAAGTACGGATCTTGCAAAGGCTTCCAAAACTCATCAAAGATATACATAAATCGCTGTCCGCTAATCATGCCTTCTGTGCGGTAAAGCAAATACATCATCACTGGGGTGCGAGTTTCAAAATTATCTAAAAATTCCGTGATATCAAAGCCGTAAATTTGATGTGTTGAGAGATCAAGAGCATCATGGGGATTATCAAATAACCATCCATAATCACCACCTTCACACCATTTTAGTAAGCGAGCATGAACAGATGGGTGAGCATTATAATCACTTAAACGTGGATTTGGTAAAAATTGTATCAGAAAGGACAAACGACGGAGTGATTGGTCAATGTTACTGCTCATAACAGACATAACCGCTTTGTTAATTTCTTCCTCGTCGTGATGCGTGACCTCACCACCAGCTTCTGCCAATTTTTTAACAAATTGTTTCAGAAAAATCAGATTTTCTTGTGTGGGTGGGAGTTGGAAAGGATTGAAACCACTTTTCCTGCCTGGCTTGAATGTTAAATATTTTCCACCCATCGCTCGAATGGCAATTTCCATACCACGATCTTTATCAAAAACAACCGTTGTCGGCTTAAATTTTTGTGCTTGTGCTACCAAAAAGCCGAGTAACACGGTTTTACCGGAACCAGATTGTCCGATAAGTGCGGTATTACCGAGCAAACGTTTATCTGTTGAGTCCTCTTCAAGTTTGGAGGCATGAAAGTTGAAATAAAGCGGTGTTTTACTGGTTGTTTTAAGAATTGTGACGGCTGGACCCCACGGGTTGCCAGTGGGTTTTCCTGACATAAAATTATGAAAAGATGAAAATGACAAAAAGTTCAATGATGTAATCGGAGCAGGACGTGGTCTCCATTTCCAATTGCCAGGAAGTTGTGCCCAATAGCCAGCCTCTATCGCTAAGTCTACAGGTTTGGGCAGTACCGCAACGTCTAGTAATGCTGCACTTGCTTTAGCCATATGGTCGCGAACTTGTTGAATTGTATCACCATAGATAGTCAATGTGCAGTGATGTTCTCCCATGACAAAATGCCCGCTAATAAGCTGGTTTAGTGCTTCGTCAATTTGTTCAATTTGGCTCGTTGCCACATCTCGTGCATCAATAAGGTTACGCTGATGCCGTTGTAAATAGTCTTTAGCAGCATGTCGGGAGAGCACCGAAAAGCTCTGCGTCAATACGAACTCGAAGTCACTTTCCAACAAAACATTTAATTGTCCTGGTTTGGTTGTTGCATCATATTCTTTAATTTCCAGCATTCCAAATCGACGCATTCCACTGGTTGTTCGCAATTCACCAAGAGCACCCCATTTTGAGAAAAAAGGCCGATTGATAGACATATAGTCAGAAAAACGGTCATGGCAAATTGGCATGGGGCGATATTCACCATTGACAAGCATTCCAAGGAACTCAAGTGCAGAAGAATAAGCATGCCCATTTTTTTCATAAGCACCAAGAAGTTCTGCACCGTAACGGTTTAAAGATTGGCCTAAAGTACGATTGATGTCATTGAGTTCTTTGATACATGAGTCTTGTCGCATCTTTTTTTGATCAAGCGTTTCACGTTCATGTTTAGAAAAGAACGACATAATTTTATCCGCTATCGGTTGAAAAACGACAGTCAGATATAAATCATTGACCATCAAATTATAACCAGTAAAGCTTTGCCGATATTTTTCATCAAGTTGATAGCAAAACATTTGATCAAATGTTGAATCAGGATATTCATAAACACGGCGACGCACAATATGTGTCCAAAATGATAAATTGGCTGATGCAATACCCCGTAGAGTATTGTTAAGCTCTTTTATCCATTGAAAAATATCTTCTTCTGAAGCGCTTTGATGTGAACGCCCGTCAATCTTCCAAATCGATAAATATTCCGCATTTTTAGTAGAGATAATCGTATCTGTAATATGATGTGAATAAGGCAGAAACAGGCTTACAGGTGTCTCCGATGCAAGGCGTTTGCTACTTTCAACAGCTGTCATGTTTATCTCCTTTTACTATAATCAGAGGGACTATAACTTGATGCGCCCCAAAAACCTTTGTTGCGATTGCGAAATTTAGTATCGATCCATAACCACCAGATACGAAACGCCTTATCATCGTTTTTAGTAATTTGCACCATAATGAACCATAATGGAGGTGCTATAATCCACAAAAAGACACTTACTGTCATAGCAATAACAGCGACCCCCATAACCATAACGATAAATGGCATCATGGGGACACCCCATATAGTTGGAACACGTGTTGCTCCTTTGAATAGGGGGAATTCTTTTTGTTCTTGTGATTTCATGGGGTGCTCTTGTCAGTGGAGGTGAAATAATATGTGGCTAATATAAAAGGCTGCACCAGCAATAATGACGCTGAAGGCCCATCGTATAAATGTAGCTCTTGCGATGATGCGAAATATATAAATAAGCAAAAGAAATAAAAGAATAATGATGGCGACGATAGGAATGATTATACTTAATCCATATTGCATTCCTATGAAGGCATCCAAGCTCTCAGTTTCCGTCTGAGCATATGCAGATTGCGTTATTAATAACATCATTGAAGTGATAATAATAACATTAATCTTGTTGCACGTCTTCGCTTGAAACGTATTTGATTGTTTCATATTCTTTATCCCCTTTTAATTAAAGTTGCTATAAACAATATTCCTTTTTTCAGTATGGCTACATTATTACTGGTACACACCTATAATCGATGGATATTAAAAACATTACGTATTATACTGGATTCATGAATTACCTTTCAATAATATTGCAGTAACTTTTGTTGTAGAGGGCACGATAATAATACTGATTGTCTATCGTATAAACGTATCGTGTTATACTATTTGTAATTGATGCCATTATCACGCTGTTTTAAATAGCAGAGTAACAAGTTGGGTTGCAGAACCTGCGATAACAACACCGATTGCCCACCGTACAAATGTGTCTTTTCCGATGTAGCGTCCTGCATAACCAATCGCTAAGCACAACAGTATAACGGCAGCAGCAATAGGAATAATCGCTTTCAAGTCTGTCTGTAAGCCTTCTAAAGCGCCCTCTGCATTTTTTAAAACACTCGCTTTGGCGGCGTAAGCAGAATTATTCATAAAGAACGCAGTCATAGCAGCAGAAATTGCGATGATTTTGTTGTTACTTTTCGATTGAACACTAATTAATTTTTGCATATTTCACTCTTATTAAAATCTAGATAATATTTTTATATAAATAAACATATTGTATTTACGATTTATAATTAATTCCATTATGGCTTAAATAGCAGTGAAACAAGTTGGGCTGCAGAACCTGCGATGACAACACCAATTGCCCACCGCACAAAAGTATCTTTTTCAATATAGCGTCCTGCATAACCAATTGCTAAGCATAATAGTATAATAGCAGCAGCAATAGGTATAATCTTCTGAATATCGCCCTGTAAACCTTCTAAAGCTTTCTCTGCATTTGTTAAAACGCTTGCGTTGGCGGCGTAAGCAGAATTATTTATAAAGAACGCAGTCATAGCAGCAGAAATTGCGATGATTTTGTTGTTATTTTTCGATTGAATACTAGTTAATTTTTGCATATTTCACTCTTATTAAAATCTAGATAATACTTTTATATAAATAAACATATCGTATTTACGATTTATAATTAATTCCATTATGGCTTAAATAGCAGAGTAACAAGTTGGGTTGCAGAACCTGCGATGACAACACCGATTGCCCACCGTACAAATGTGTCTTTTCCGATGTAGCGTCCTGCATAACCAATTGCTAAGCACAACAATATAACGGCAGCAGCGATAGGGATAATCACTTTTAAGTCTGTCTGTAACTCTGTTAGAGCATTTTTTGCATTTGTTAAAGTTTTTGCGGCTTGTGCATGAGAAGAACTATTCATAAAGAACGCAGTCATAGCAGCAGAAATTGCGATGATTT
>NZ_JBHIMY010000037.1:0-5040 GCF_042194535.1 Bartonella sp. CR84HXZ
TTGTGGAGAAGGCTGTTCTTTATGAACTGGACGCAAAATCATTTGATCGGCTAAAGATTGTGAAGATTCTGAAACAACAGCCTGTTGCTTTCCATCAGAAAAATGAAGAGAACTTGCTGGGGGAGACTTCACATGAGTGCGATTTTCTTTAGATGGAGATACCGAAACACTAGAGATATTCTGTCTTTCTCTTAAATGACGTGGAGGACGTGGCTTGGGTTGCTCTTTTTTAGTAGGTTTACGAGGACCGGTATTTTTTCCTCCAGAAGAAGCGCCTTGATGAGACAATGCAAGAGGAACCTTCGTTTTCTTGTTTACACACTGTGCTTCAGTACTCGAATGTTCTGCATTTTCAGAGACTCTGCTTAAAGACCAAATTGTAGCACTACCACTAGAACTAGCACACCTTTCTCTCTTCAGCAATTGATACTGATAGGTTCCACCATCGACAACTGTAATGTTCTTGCCCAAAAAATCTGCCAGAGTAAAATTAGCCCCTCCATCTTGGCTTCTATCGGTAATTAATGGAAGTTCAGTAACTAAACTATTCCTTTTTGAGAGAGAGCCTGTGATTTCAGCACCAGAATCTGCAACGCTTATTTTGTGATTACCTGTGCCCTCATCAACCGACAAGTAATCACTCGAATCCCCCGTAGCACTAATATTGAATCGAAAATGTAAATTCCCTGAAAGTTTCTCAACATGAAGTGAAATATGTCGTGGATCATACGGAATAGAAGTAAAAATAACAGTTCCATTATGCCCTCCTAAATCTTCAATTTCAATCTGAGGTTTTTCTCCTATATTTCGTTCACCAACCTCAAATATTATTTCATCAACTCTTGCCTCTATAGGAATCTTTTTCTTAGTGATATGGTTTGTCCTATCACCAGCGAATAAATAAAGTTCTCCGCCACCATTAATCCTTACTTCTCCAACGACTTCTTGTACACCAACATGGAACCACGATTTAGCAAAACTGTTAACTGTCAGACCATCCACCAACCCTTCAGGATATACAACTTGAATAGCATGATCTTTCAAATTAGTAGCATAAGATTCTCCTAACGCTAAGACGTGCTGTCTCCCATTCCCAGAGATCTCAGCATACATTGATTTTCCCCCCTCTTTTCTTTCTCCCGAATAAAGATTTTGTTCTCCGTTATCTCCTACTTTCGTATACCAAACCCACGCTCCATCATACACATTCTGCTGTCCCACTACTCCACCATCCCCTGAAACTGTAGAATTATATGCACTACTTTTTCTCTCCACGCTTGTAAGATCAAGATCTTTTTCTTCATGAATAAACTGCTTACCACCAAGGATTTCGGTACCTATCGCAGTTCCTCCGCGTGTAACTATTTGCATTCCCCCTTTTTTAATAGTGGAACCTATAGAAGTTGCTCCATTTTCAACAATTTCAACACCGCCATCTCCAATTTTACTCTTACTACTGGGAAAATTATTTGTAATCAGTGCTGAACCTTTTGGTATCTCTGCTCGATTTCCTACATGTTCTACTATTGTTAGCTCTCCATTCCTGTTTTCAACTGCATTTGCAACTTGTACAAGACAACTACTGATCATCAATACTGAAAAACTTAACTTATGTTTATACTGCATTATCGACACTCCACTCTCAATTATTTAGAAAAATATCCCACGGCTACGTAGGTAACCCGTCTTAGATTGTATCGTAATGTGTTTTATTTATGTTTAAAAACACTTTTAAAGTGTATTTTTTAATATAAACAACTTTAAGTTGCGCATCTATAAGCAGCTAGAAAGTTCTAACTTAAAGCAGAAAGTCTGAATAAAATTCAAACTGTTCACTTGAGTTCAAGGAACAATTTTCAATATTTGAAGTTATAGATGAAAAAAACGCTCGTGCCTTCAAAGGAGAGTATAAAGATATCCTTACTGTTTGAGAAGATCTCTACACTCTCGAGAAGATAAAATCGAGCGTTATCTGTTTAAGCTTGCAAAATAATTACATTCATAAAGTTAATCAGCCGCGTACACACATATTTAGAAACTATAGCGTAATCCTAAAATAGCTTGAAGAGCATTCTTAATCTTATGTCCTTTTAGATAATGTGCTTCCGCATAAAGTGTCAGTTTATCATTGACCGAACCGTTTACACCAATTCCCAATTTACCTGCATTACCCGATAAGTCTGTAATAAATTTATGCTGGTTATTAATTGTCGTATAATTATTATTTACATTCTCACGCAACCAAGCTGCCATAATGTAAGCTGTTAATGAAGTTTCTGAATTCACAAAGAATTCATGTCCTGCAGTTAATCCAACTTCACTGCGGAATGAAACCAATGGGCTTAGATCACCTATCATTCCATTTGAAAGTTTTATTTTTTTACCTTCAACCTGCAAACCTGTTAGCTTGATATAAGGCTGCATCCAAGTATTCTGTGCCGGTGTAAAATAACAACCAATTTCAAATGACCCACCTATCGCCCACTGATTGTAATGACTTTGAATAGCTAAACCATGCGTGGAGATAGCTTTCAAATTATCTCGGTAATAATTATATTTCAAAACACCATCCATATACCATCCGCGATGATCAAAATAAGTTGCATAAGTTCCAATGCTATAAGAACTCAGATCACTATTACCACCTCGTGCATGAGAAATACGTGCTTGATCATAACTACCGAAACCACCAACATACAACTCTCCATGCCTTAATTCACTCAACTGATCAGCACCAAAGACTAAACCTGTCTGCCCAAGCTTAAAGTGTGTATGTCCTGTCGCAATACGTTCTCTGCTCTTAATCGCATAAGTCCATAGTTCGATATCTTTCCTATTTCTGTTCCAAATTTTTCTACCATTCCTTACAATTTGCAACTCATTGTTAAAAACAAGTCCAGGAACTACGGACAACGTTAACACTGCATCTGTAGAGGGTGTTGTTGATGTCTCACCAGGAACAAAAGGATTTGCCGGATCTGGAATAGAGGTTTCTGGTCCACTGAGGCGGTCTGCAGATAAAAACCACACTTTTCCATTTTCATCCTTTCTTTCTTTCAAGTCATACATATAAGTTCCACCATCAATGGCGTTAATTTTGTCACCCTTAAGATCTGTCAGCGTAAAATGTGCGCCACCACTTTGATCCATAATTAAATCACGCTTATTTGAAAAAGGATCCGTGATTTCAACTCCAGAATCAGCAACACTTATCGTATGATTCCCAGCACCTTTCTCAACAAAGAGATAATCACCACGGTTATAGGCAATCGTAGTATTGAACGCGAAATGTAAATTTCCTGAAAGATTATTCACATGAAGCTGAGAATAATATGGATCAGAACCTGTAAACGAAAAAATAACACTCCCTTCACCACTTAATTTTTGTATCAAAGAACTTTTTCCATCAAACTCATCAGTAATAGAGTACAGTTTTGTATTTTTTCCATTTAAAATAATATCTTCTACTATGGTACGATGTTGATCATTCCCAGCATAAAGATGAATCTGCCCAGAATGATTTACCTGTGTCTTGCCTTCTAATGTTGCCCCGGCATGCACCCATGATTTTGTTTCATCATTCATTGTTAGATTTTTTACAGATCCATCAGCATATATTTCCTGAATAGCGCTCTCATTTAAAGTAACTCCAATAGCCTTACCGCCTTTTAAGATACGCTGTTTACCACCGCTAAAAATTTCTGTGTCAAATGCAAAACCACCATTTTTAGCACTTTGAGATTTTTTTCCAACCTCTTGTACGCCCCCTCGCATAACTTTCGTATCCCAAACTTTTCCGCCATCATATACTTTTTGTTGTCCTAGTGTTTCATCTTGACCATAAATGACAATATGAGAAGCACTACTCCCTTTAACCTCTCCTCCAACATCCCCCTCCCCGAAAACAAGTTGCTCCCCACCATAAATTTTAGTCCCCTCTACTTTTCCTCCATTTCCAACACTTTGTTGTCCACCTTCTTTAACGACAGCATTTTTCGAAAAGCCTTGTTTTCCATTTAAAGCCTCAACATTTTCAGTTCCACCATGTTCAATTTTACTATTCTCACTGAGACCTCCTGCATACACATAAAGCTCTGCACCATTCCTTACAGTGTTATTAATGGACCGCCCTGGGCTATCACTCTCGCCATCATTTGAAATGTATGCTTTACCTTCATTATCAAGGACATAATTTTCTAACAGTGCCCCATCTTTAATGAAGATAAGTTCAGGTTTTTTAAGAAACGCAATATTTTGTTCTTGTACATTATATCCGACATTGTCACGACGACTGCTGTCAAGCTCCTGTTGACTCGCAAACACTCTAGCGCCCTTATCCTCAGTAAAATCGCTAGGCTTTTTTAACAAGTCTAATTCATTGCGCGTCCTTATAACAACATCATTAGATGCTCCAAGTATGCATCTTCCTGTTTTCATATCCTCATTGTATTGACCCTGAAATTTTTTGCCATTTTCATAACTTGAAGATTGACAAAAAAGTGGTACTCCCCCCTCATTTGCAGCAGCAGCTTGCACAAAACAGCTGCTCAACATGAGTATCCAACAATGTCGTTTCCATTTATATTGTAGAGCCATATCCTCCCCCCCTTCACGCCTGCATAGACACTAAACGTAATTAGCTCTACAAAACATATTTTCAACCTTAGATTACAAACAATCCTTCTTAAAAATCCTTCTTATCTCATAAAAAACTGTTTTTTACAGTCTTTTAAATGCTTTTTTTGATCAAGAATATAAGAACGTTTTTATAGTGCTTCTTTAGCATTTCCTCAGAGTTTTCTTATCAAAGAAAAAAGTAATGCATAATAAAGTATATAAGGGTATACAGCTATCATGAAAAGCGAAGCGGCATGCTCTGAAAAATTGTTCTCTGAACCTTCATTAAAGACCTTTAAAGACAACCATACATTTAAAGACAACTAAAAAATAACCATATAATTAAAAACTATAGCGTACACCTAAAATACCCTGAAGGGACTGTTTTGTTTTACGTCCTTTAACATAATGTGCCTCACCATA
>NZ_JBHIMY010000038.1:0-4854 GCF_042194535.1 Bartonella sp. CR84HXZ
GCAGCAAAAGCTAGATGGGATAAAAACAAAGATAAAAGTAATGATGATGCACGTGCAATGCATGAGCAATGCACAAGCAATGCATACGCAATGCACGAGCAATGCTTGGAAATGCACAATAACATTAACATTAACAATAACAAAAAAAATAAAAATATTATTTTATCAAAAAGAGAAATTGATTTTGAAAATTTAGAAACAAACGATTTTGTTGAAAAGGCAATCGAGTGTGATGTTGAAAGCCAATCAGAACAAATCAAAACGATAGAAACCAAACAACCAATCATTCGCGAGCAAAATATCAATCTTTCAAACGAAGTTAACAACCGATGGCAAATTAACGAAGCGATGATTGCGAAATTGCCTTCACGAAAAGTTAAAAAGGTTGGAAAAAAACTTTCAGAAATCTTTGACACGATGATGCCTGCTTATTTTCCAGAGAAAGCAAAC
The DNA here is from genome assembly GCF_042194535.1 of Bartonella sp. CR84HXZ. Taxonomy (NCBI): domain Bacteria; kingdom Pseudomonadati; phylum Pseudomonadota; class Alphaproteobacteria; order Hyphomicrobiales; family Bartonellaceae; genus Bartonella; species Bartonella sp. CR84HXZ. Next base: position 451 of record NZ_JBHIMY010000038.1, read on the forward strand.
TTTTTTGAAGGAACAAAGAAAATAAGCGAAAAACAAGAGGTTGAAAGAATACTAGAAGATTTCAAACCCGATTTTCAATACGCAACTGAACAAGGATTAACGCATGATGAAGCCTTATCAGAATTTGAAAAATTTGTACGCTTTTCAAAATCCAACCCATGTCGAAATGCAAATGAACGCGATTGGCAAAGCGCTTGGGATAATTGGATTACGCATCCAGAATATGGATTGGTAATTAAGAAACACAAAAAATTAGAAACGGAAAAACTATATGCAACCGCATGCTATAAATCATCAACAAACAGTTTCGCAAATAACCTTTCAGAAAGCTTCAATCAACTTGCAACAGCGATCTACGCTTAAAGACACTTATGGATCAGAAATAGAGCTTTTGTCGGGATTATCAGTCATGAAATCGTATTTAAAAGCATCCGAAAAAACAGCAAAGTAGTGAAATTTGCTGATGATTTTGAGAATAGACGTGCGTTTAAATTGACAGAAAGGCACCGTACAGAGCGATTTAAAGATTTTGTGATAAAAACCACATTGAAATTAAAAACGCTTCTGTACAGTCCATTTTGAGGCGAATAAACCCATTGGTAAAGTTATGGATTTAGATAGGGGATATTAAACCAGATGTTTTTAAAAAAACGTAAACAGAAGGGGCAAAAAAAGTGGGTTGCAACAGCGGTTGGATATGCACCATGGGGATTAGGGGTAGCTGAGTATTTTTACAACTTATATGAATATGATGATGGTACAAGAGAATACGAAGAATTTGACGGTGGTCAGTATCATGAGATGCCTGAGAAAGTTGATTACAGTACCAAGGCGCAAGTGAAAGCATGGGTTTATGGGGGTGGTATTCCGCAAAGCGTTCTCAATTACGAACCTCTTATAGACGAGATCAATAAAGAGATCAAAAAATTATCAAAAACCGCAGGAAATAAATATGTTTACAGATAAGCAGCTAAGAGCCTTGTTTGGTATTATAATTTTTATATTTTTATGTTTTTTAGGAATTAAAAAAAATCTTTACTTTATTCAGAGTATTTTGACATTCGCATCTGTTTCTTTGGTAATAGTCACAACGGTTTTTGCAATTTTATGCAATTCCAATATTCCTTCTGAGTTGCAAAACAACCCAAAATACAAATGCGGAAATACAACAGGTTGGAAGATATTAACACGTGATTTACAACAGCATATGCACCGACTCTTAAAGCTAATAAGTTTAGCACTTGTCGTTTTAATTTTTCCAAATAGTTATACTGTATTTTGGTATTTAGATATCGTTCTTTGGTACTTTTTTGTAGTTTGTTCATTCTTTCTCATGTTGCATACACGCAGTTTAATAAACATGTTCATTTACGCACTACATTTTATACTAAAAACCAAAAGTAAAATTTAAAAGCACTTGATATTCAACTAGGTAGGTATCAAAATGAAAAAAATAAAAAATACGTATTGACTTTAAAGAAAGGTTCGTTTATTGAGGTTGGCAAGTGCTTAACAAACACTATAGCGAATAGCGGATAAATCACGATAAGGTTTCTCCCATTTCTTAAAATACTGACTTTCTTTTATGCTATCTCTAGCATATAACGATTTTGTCGGGTGTGGTCACATCATACAATACTCTTTATGAGAAAAGTGTGACGACGGACTATTCGCCGTGTTTGTTAGCGCCCGACGCCCTTATAGGGCTGTTAATAACAAACAATTTAAACGAATAGGATTACTAGCATGAGTGCTACAGTTACAAATCAAGAAACTTCTCCAAAATATGAACTTACTAATGAAACGCGTGTGTTTAATAATCAAACTCTTTATCGCATTCGTGCTTTAAGAGATTTTGATGATGTTAAAGCTGGTCAATTGGGCGGCTTTATTAAAGATGAGAGTGATCTGTCTCATAAAGGCAATTGCTGGGTTTATGATGATGCTATGGTTATCCAAGCAAGCGTTTCCGAAAATGCCAAAATACGCAATAATGCTTGTGTTGTGAATTATGCTAAGGTTTATGGTAATGCTGTGATTAGTGATAAGGCATGGGTTTTGAGTGATAAGGCACATGTTTATGACAATGCAGTCATTAATGGAAATGCAAAAATTGGTGGCTATGTTTTTGGCAATGCCGTTGTGAGTGATAATGCCGTTATTACTGAGGGAGCTCTTATTTATGATAATGCCCGTGTTTATGAAAATGCGTATGTGAGTGGGCTTGTGTTTAATGATGCCCATGTCTACGGTAAATCACGCCTTGCTGCGTGGTCAAAAGCTTATGGCAATGCTCATGTTTTTGATAAAGCTATAGTTTATGATGGTAGCAATATTTATGACAATGCCAAGGTTTCTGGCTCGGCGCGTGTTGGTCCCTGTGCAAAAATTCATGATAATGCTCATGTGAGTGGCAAGGCACAAATTTGCCAATTTACAACGATTTATGGCAATGCTGTGCTTAAAGAAAATAAGAAATTTTCTGAAGATATGTGTGGTGATAATCAGTCACTAAAAGACGCTGCTTAAATAACGCGGGGGGCTGCTTTGTAGCAAAAAAGCCGCGTCCTTTAAGACACGGCTTTTATTATCAAAACAGCTAGCGATCTAAATAAACGATTAAAGTAACCAATCGAAATATAAAAGAACATCTCTTTATTGCACAAAACGTATCAAAAAGCAAGCTGTTAAGTAAAATAAAAATGGGATTCACACTGTAGATTCAGTGATTTATAATTATCATTTATCAAATCAATTTAAATCATAATGAATAAAATGAGCGCTGTTAAATTACCTTATTTTCAAACAGAAGAACAATCTTCTTTTCGTCAATTGCCCCATAATATTGAAGCAGAGAAAGCTTTGCTGGGTGCTATCATTATCAATAATAATGCTCTTGATAGCGTTTCTGATTTTTTAAAAGCAGAGCACTTTTTTGAACCGTTGCATCAAAGGCTTTTTGATATCATTTCAAAAATTATCCAAAATGGAAAAGTTGCAGATCCCATTACTATTAAGCCCTTTGTTGAAAATGATGAGAAAATTGGTGACATCACTGTATATAATTACGTGGTGCGTTTAGCTACAGAGGCAGTCACAATCATTAATACTAAAGATTATGGGAGCGTCATTTATGATCTGTTTATCCGACGCTCTTTAATTAACCTTGGCACTCAAGTTGTGAATAGAGCTTATGATGCTTCTGTAGAACTTACAACATCACAACAAATTGAAACTGTTGAAAATCAATTATTTGAGCTAGCAGAAAAAGGGAAATATGGAGGTGGATTTGAAAATTTTAATACAGCCATTACAAAAGCACTTAACATGGCAAGCGCTGCGAAAAAGCGTTCTTCAAAGCTCTCAGGGATAGCTACCCATATCAAAACTCTTGATGAGAAAATGGGGGGATTACAAGCATCTGACTTAATTATCCTTGCGGGACGCCCTGCTATGGGGAAGACCTCTCTTGCTACCAATATTGCTTTTAATATTGCCAATGCTTGCAAGCGTCATGATAACAGCCAAGCCAATGAAGGGGGTATTGTTGGTTTCTTCTCACTTGAGATGTCATCTGAACAGCTTGCAACCCGTATTATCTCAGAACAAATAAAGGTTTCTTCTTCTGATATGCGTCGTGGTAATATCTCAGAAGAGCAATTTGCAAAAATTATTCACGCAATGCGTTCCTTACAAACAATCCCTCTTTATATTGATCAAACAGGTGGTGTGTCTATTGCACAATTGTCCGCCCGTGCAAGGCGTCTTAAACGACAACATGGTCTAGATGTCTTGATTATTGATTATATCCAACTCATGACAAGCGGTTCAAAGCGTTCATTAGAAAATCGCGTTCAAGAAATTACAGCCATTACCACCGGATTAAAAGCACTTGCAAAAGAACTCAATATTCCCATCATTGCTCTGTCACAACTTTCGCGTCAAGTTGAAAACCGAACCGATAAACGTCCCCAATTATCCGATTTACGTGAATCTGGTTCAATCGAGCAAGATGCCGACATTGTTTTGTTCGTCTATCGCGAAGAATACTATCTCAAAAATGAAGAACCCAAAGAAGGCACTGCTGAGTATAGCAAATGGCAAGATGCAATGGAGCAAGCCAAGGGTAAAGCCGAGGTTATTATAGCAAAACAACGCCATGGTCCGACAGGAATCGTTCCCCTTGCCTTTCAATCCGATTTTACACGCTTTAGTGATTTAGAACATAATGTAACACTTTAAATAATTGTTATTAGCTAACTGAAAACATTGTAAAAACACATAAAACATGTTATGATCTTTACATTATTTAATGGAACTTACAAACATGCTTAATAAAGTGATTTTAATTGGTCATTTAGGTGCCAATCCAGAAAGCAAAACAATGTCATCTGGCATCGAGGT
>NZ_JBHIMY010000039.1:0-4825 GCF_042194535.1 Bartonella sp. CR84HXZ
CATGCAACGCTGTTGCCAATTGCCACATGGGCAATTTCTTCATTGGGAGAAAATTCTATTTGTACCGATGAGCGTATAGAGCCAATAATTTTTGTGACATTATAGGCATCATAGTTGATAAAGCGAATGCGGCTATCGCTTGGCGCACGGGTGGGAAAAATACTGGCATGGCTCAAGGCTATAGGAGAAAGGGTAATAGCGATGTTAAGAATGAGAAAAAGAATTTTTTTTGTCATGATCAGTTGACCACTTCCGGATCGGTTCTATATTCATTAACAATAAACCCTAGAGGATTTATCAAACGGTTTTGGACAGAGATAGGGGCATTGATGTATTCAAAGGTAAGTGTTGCAACCCAGTGGGTGATGAATTCTTTTTTGGTTTCGTTGTCATGAATGGTTCTGTAGTAACGCACTTGGGCAACATCGTCATTGATAAAGGAGATTGATTTTATTGTTATTGTAACGGCGGCGTGTTTATAGAGAATTTGAGGACTTTGGGGATTTCTTGCTCCATACCAGCTGGCAAATCTTTCCTGTTCTTCAGAAGAAGAGAGGAGAGAGACGGTTTGGAAGTTGTGTTGTGTTTCTTCTGTGGTGAAGCCTTCACGGGAGCGGATATATTTTGCAGCAAAGTAGCGTGTGATTGCTTCGTCGACATTGGTGGGACCTTCTTTTAAGGCTTCCACAACTTCGACAATGCCGGTTGAATTGTCCACACGGATGACAAAAGGTTCCACGGTTTTAAGGGGCGTGAGGGTGATGACCGCGAGAGAAGACATTATTGCAACAGCAACCGCGATGCCGGCGATTGCAAGCGAGATGCGGGTGGTGCGGCGTGAGGCGAGCATGCGATCTTGATCGAACGAGCGTGCTTCAGCAATGTATTGTTCTATGTCTTTTTCTTTCATGCTTTTTGCCCGCAATTTTTGTAAGATTTGATTTCTTCATCCGTTAATTTTTGTGCCAGAAGCGTTTCCAGCTTCCCTTCTTTTAGGGGTGAAGGGGTGTTGTTACTGATGATAATGGGCGTGGGCGTGGGTTTTTTCCCTTCCCAATTCCACATTGATCTGTTGAGTGGACGTTTAGAATATCCATCACACTTTGGGAGTGACTTCAGTGTGTTTGGTGAAGACACACAGCCACTGAGAAAGAGAAATGGTAAGATGACCCCAATTTTTTTAAATTCCCGCATTTACTTAGGCCTTTGCTAATGATGCTATTAGTGATCCTATTTTTTTTGCACCGTTCGTTATCGTTTTAGCTCCTCCTGAGCCTGTAAGGGATGCACCTCCAGAGGCTAAAGCGGAAGCCATGCTAGGTAAATTGAAGAAAAGAAAAATACCACCAATGCCAACCACGAAGAATTCTCCATAGGCTAACACGAAATCTTTAATGTCTTTTGAAAAGACATTCATTGCAAGTTTGATATACATACCACCAAGCAAGATGACTAATACCTGTAAAATGATGAAGTTTGCAACTTGTCCTAACCATGCCTCTGTAAAACGCCTTGTTGAGGAAAACATAGAGAGGCTTATGAAGAGCGGTCCTACTGATATGACAAGAAACAAACCAAGTTTAGCAAACATTGTGACGATAAAACCAATTAGGCAAAAAATCATAGCAATTGTGTAACACAATGAAGCATAAATCCATGAAACAAGATACGCCCCCAGTGCAAGCCATGATGAAGATTTTGTTGAATCTAAAATATGTGAAATAGCTTTATTTATCAGATCATCCCATATATTTTTATCTGAGTGTATTGTACCTTGTGTGGCATGTGCAATGGCATTAGGCAGAGCCTCAAAAAATATATTACCGACCCACTCATTATAAAGAGCAGCATTAGTGGCGAGTGAAACAATGATGCCAAGTTTGAAAGCTGTCACTATAAATTCCCATAAGGGCATGGAAGAACGCCCTGAGATGATATTGTACCCTATAAATATAATGTAAATTGTACAAGATGCTTTAAGCGGAGCACTTAAACCCATTGAAAGGTTTTTAATGGTCTCCTTCATTATTTGCATGATAGGTTCCATTAACATATTTTCTGCTGTGGTAAAGAAAGCTACTTTTTCGAATGTCATTGCACATCCATTCTATCTAATTTTTGCAAATATGATCATTTCTGATTCAATTATTATGTTGGTTCTGTTCAGCACGCTCTTCTGCTTCTCGTTCGGCTTGTTCTTTTGCTTTTTCTTCAGCTTTTCTTTTTTCTATTTCAGCTTCTTTTTTTGCTATTTCAGCTTTCCATTTTTCATGTCTAGCTCGCAGCTCGGCTCGATATTCTTCTAGCGCTTTACGATCTTCTTCTTCGCGTTCACGCGCTCTCTCTTCAGCTTTTGCTTCATATTCCTTTTGAAGTTCAAGTTGTGCTAATCTTAGGTTTTCACAATTTTTTGAAGTTCCTGCGAATCCACATTTAGCATTCCACTCTCCCATCAAATTTTTATCTTTTTTAAATTCTGCGACGCTATAGGTTTTTTCACATCCAGCTGTGATGAGCCCTGTGCAAAGTAGCAATGTTGTTATGAGAACTTTATTCATAGATATTCCCCTTCTTTCTTTCAGTTTTACAAGGTTTGAGCACAATCTTTAAATTCTGCTTGTGTTATCGGTTTTTTATAACCAGTGATGATAAATCTAGGGCACAGACATAATGTTGCCATAAATATATTGTATAGTATGTAAGGTTCTTTAAGTTGAGCAGCTAAAGCGCAATAGATGTTATCCATTGTTTTTGTAATGGGATTCATCAACATATTGTCTATCTTAGTGAATATGCCGTTGCTTTCTACTGCCATTGAGATGCTCCGCTCTTCATTATGTCTTAATGGTTATTTTGTTGTTCTTCTGCCGCGCGCTCTTTTGCTCTTCGTTCTTCCTCAGCACGTCGCTTTGCTCTTTGTTCTTCTAATTTTTTTTGAGTCTCTGCTCTCATTTTTTCAAGATCAGCTTTTTGTTTCGCCATAAATTCTTCATATCTTTTGCGATCGTTCTCTTCCGCTTGACGCTCTCTTTCTTCTGCTTGTGCTTCATATTCTTTTTCAAGTTCTAAAAATGCTAACCGCATGTTTTCACAATTCTTTGAAGTTCCTGCAAATCCACATCTAGCATCCCACTCGAAGCGTAAATTTTTATCTTTTTTAAATTCTGCGACGCTGTAAGTTTTTTCACAGCCAGCAGCGATAATTCCAGTGCCAAGTAGCAATGTTGTTATGAGAACTTTATTCATGATTAATGACTGTCCTGTTGTTGTTTAGCGCGCTCTTCTGCTTCTCTTCCGGCTTGTTCTTTTGCTTTTTCTTCAGCTTTTCTTTTTTCCATTTCAGCTTTTAGTTTTTTTATTTCAGCTTGCCTTGCTTGATGTTCAGCTTCTATTTCAGCTTCAAATCTTTCCATCGCTTTACGATCTTCTTCTTCGCGTTCACGCGCTCTTTCTTCAGCTTTTGCTTCATATTCCTTTTGAAGTTCAAGTTGTGCTAATCTTAGGTTTTCACAATTTTGGGCAGTTCCTGCGAATCCACATTTAGCATTCCACTCTTCCATCAATTTTTTATCTTTTTTAAATTCTGCGACGCTATGGGTTTTTTCACAGCCAGCTGTGATGAGCCCTGTGCAAAGTAGCAATGTTGTTATGAGAACTTTATTCATTATTTATTGTCCTGTTTCTTTTCAGATTCTTGTTTATCGTCATTTGTCGAGCCAGTTCTCCCCCATCCCCATGTTGGAAGACTCTCACGATAAGCTTGCTCTGCGTTTTTACAATTTTGCGAATCGAGATCCCCTGATGTCATACATTTCATTTTCCATTTTTCGTATAATTTGTGATCTTTCTTAAATTCTTCTACGCTGTGGGTTTTTTCACAACCAGCTGTGATCAGCCCTGTGCAAAGTAGCAATGTTGTTATGATGATCTTGTTCATGTTCAAGCCCCTCTTTTTTTACCCTTTATTGACCACGCAGTTTTTTGGCATAATCTGCATATCGCGCTGAAAATTCTTCGTAAGCTCGTTGTTCGGCAGCTTTGTACTCTGCTTGTTGAATCATCGCGGCGGCTTGCATTTGGAGAACTTGTGTTTGGAGTTTTGCTTGTATCGCTGATAATTGTGCTTGAATGCCTTGAATTTTACCCGCATCTTCAGTACTTCCAAGTTCGTCAAGGAGCTTGTTAATGGTTTTTTGTGTTTCACTGGCTTCTTCGTAGACGTCTTGGCCTTTTGCTGCTTGTCCTACCGTGTTCTGTTCGGCTTTTTTCACTTCTTGTGCGTAAAAAGCATCTACTGCCTCTTTTGATCCAGCACCCCCCGCGGGCTCTTTGTATTTAAGTTCTTCTTGCCATTTTTGCGTGTTTTTGCTGCCGCCACCGCCACCACCGCCGCCACTGCCACCGCCGCTGCCCATCGATTGTTGAAAGTGGTTAAAGTCTGAAGGAAGGGCGCCACTGCTCCCTTGCTTGTTAAACATGTCTTTCAATCCCGAGATGTCAGGCTTGACATTTAAGGAGTTATATAATTGTTTCGCTTGATCGAGTTGGCTCTTTAATTGCTCAAGCTGTTGTGCACCTTGTTGAACTTGCTGTTTTGCTTTATCAACTTGTTGCTTCAATTGTTCAAGTTGCTTTCCCCCTTGCGTAAAAGATTGTAAATCGAATGTAGGCATTTGTGCGAATACATTTGTTTGAAAGCCAAATGAAGCTGCACAGACGGCTGTTGCCAATAAAAGTTTTTTCATTGTTTTGACCTTTCTTGAAAAATAGGAAGCCATTTTTCTGGAGATTGTCCAACTTCATCCATAATGGTCTCTAGGAGTTC
>NZ_JBHIMY010000004.1:0-140754 GCF_042194535.1 Bartonella sp. CR84HXZ
ATTTTGAAGCATAACAAGCAGGGAGCCCATTTATGTGGTTGGAAAGATGGTCAAGAAACGAAGCAGCAAAGATAAAGATCTTACAGAAAAAGAACAACAGCTTCTTCACGAGATGATAGAGACCTATCAAGGCTTAAAGATGATGTCACGCATCATGAAATTGATTGCCTTCATTGTCTTTGTGTTTATTATCGATTTTGCCCGCTTTATGGATACTCTAGAAAGTATCTTCTCACACCTCAAAAAGTAGCTAACAAAAAGTTGAAAAACTTTTTCTTTAAGAAAAGAAATTAATATTAATGATAAGTAACACTATGTTTAACTAAGTTAAATGTTTTAACTAAGCTAAATAATGTTAATCATTAAAATTCTTAAAGAGGAAATATTATGAGTGAAAAAAGTGACTTATAGCAGCTAAAGTAGATATGAATCTAAAAAGCGCATTTATGGCTATAGCTGAAATAAAACACCGTCCAGCATCTCAAATTTTACGTGATCTTATTTGTGTGTACGTTGAAAATAATAAGATACTCAATAAAGAAACGCTTGAAATTTTTCATAAAAGCGATAGCAATGAAGATGTTTTTTTATGCTGAAAATATTGCTGATTTGATTAAGCAACTGGATATCTGATTATGCGTTCAGTGAGTTATTCAGGAAAGTTTAAAAAGGATGTAAAATGAGCAAAAAAGCGTGGAAAAGATATGCGAAAGTTCACAGGAGTGATGCAACTTCTAATTCATAAGAAGCAATTGCTATCTATTTTAAATGATCATACATTACAAGGAAACTAGAAGCCTCGTCGAGATCTTCATATAGAACCCGATTGGTTATTAATTTATATAGTTGATGAAAAGCGTATCCATTTTGATAGGACAGGTACGCATTCAGATTTATTTAATTAAGAAGTTGATTATGCCCTTTAAAAAAACTGATTCGCAATAATTGAGAAGCATGTCACAAAATCCTATTCCCTAACCTTTATTTACGAATCCATCATGTTTTAAAAATATAATAAAACAAGATACTAAATAAGAAAAAATAAAAAGTGGTGCCCAGACGCGGATTCGAACCACGGACACGCGGATTTTCAGTCCGCTGCTCTACCAACTGAGCTATCTGGGCATGCTTCATAAAAAATATAAAGCGCTTGCGGTTATAACATTAAAATTTTCTCTGTCCAGTCATCAAAAGAAAAATAATTGATTTTTTAATAAGTTTATCTCCCTATTCTAGAGACTTATCAATGAATCTTTATCATAAAATAAATTTGATAGGCATATTGGACGTGTTAGTGTATTGTTAGTAGAATAATGTCTTATCGTGGTGATGATACAAAAAATTAAAAGAATCAATCGAGAAGCATGATTAAGAAAGTTTTTTTTAATAAAGTTTCAGTGAATTTTAAGCATACGAAATAATAGAAAATATTTTTGACTTTTTTCTAAAAAGATTATTGATTAGTCTTTATAATAATTTGTTTTTCTTTATAAAGAAAAAAACATCTAAAAGGGGAGAAATAATGATAATGTTACACAAACCAAGCAGTCGTCCCAATAATACTAATTTTTCTTCAGGTCCTTGTAGCAAACGGCCTGGTTGGACTCTTGATGTTCTTAAAAATGCATTAGTTGGGCGTTCACATAGATCTAGAGAAGCAGAATTAAAACTTGCTGAAGTTATTAATTTAACCCGTGAGATTCTTGAGGTTCCTTCTGATCATCGTATAGGAATTATGCCAGGTTCAGATACCGGTGCTGTTGAGGCTGCTCTATGGTCTCTATTAGGTGAGCGTGGCATTGATATGGCGGCGTGGGAAAGTTTTGGATTTGGGTGGAATAAAGATGTTGTCGAGCAATTAAAGCTTTCTGATGTGCGTCGTTTTGAAGCTCCTTATGGTGAAATACCAGATTTAACACAACTTGACTTTGATCGTGATGTTGTTTTTACATGGAATGGGACCACTTCTGGTGTGCGTATTCCTAATGCAGATTTCATTCCCCATAAGCGGGCTGGATTGACCATTTGTGATGCAACATCTGCAGCTTTTGCGCAATATCTTGATTTTTCAAAATTAGATGTTGTTACTTTTTCATGGCAGAAAGTTTTGGGAGGTGAGGCTGCGCATGGTATGGTGATTTTAAGTCCTCGTGCTGTTGAGAGGCTTGAGAATTATGTTCCAGCTTGGCCTATGCCTCAACTTTTCTATATGACAAAAAATGGAAAATTGAACGAAGATATTTTTAAAGGAAAGATAATCAATACACCTTCTATGCTTTGTGTTGAGGATTTTCTTGATGGGTTGAAGTGGGCAAAATCTCTAGGAGGTGCAGCGGCATTAAGAGCACGGGTGGAGAAAAACTTTTCTGTACTTGATGCTTTTGTTAGCAAAACACCATGGCTAGAATATTTGGCAAAAGATCCTGAAGTGCGTTCTAACACCGCTATTTGTTTAGATATTGTGGATCCAGTGATTACTGCTTTGGATACGGAAAAGCGAGTATCTTTCATAAAAGCGGTTGTGAAACGTCTTGATGAGGAAGGAGTTGCTTATGATATTGGTTCGTATCGCGATGCTCCTCCGGGGCTTCGAATTTGGGCGGGTATAACAATTGAGGCTTCCGATCTTGAAATTTTAACACAATGGCTTGAGTGGGCGTTCCAATTTGAAAAAGCACAGCTTTAAATAATTACTGGTGATTTTCACAGGGTGTTTTTTAACAGAAAAAGGATACGAGAGATTATGATGATCTTTCGTATTCTTGTATCAGACAAACAGCCTCTAAATATTACATGAATTGTAAAAGATTAAGAGGAGGAATAAATGCTCTGTCAGGTGTTGGATACGCACAAATTAAAATCTCTATTTTTTTACTTTTTGTAGCAAAAATGACAGATTTAAAATATTTTGATATTTGCTTATCGTTAAAATTTGAAAATTTAATAACTTGAAGATTGAGAAAAATCTGAAATGAGGAGTCGCACTTGCTCTAAGGTTTCGTTATAAAGAAGTGTTTGTTTTTGAATGCTGGTTTTTTTGACTAAACACGACGGAGAAAGTTATGGCCAATGTAGTTGTTGTCGGTACACAATGGGGTGATGAAGGCAAAGGTAAAATTGTAGATTGGTTGTCTGAGCGAGCAGATATCGTGGTGAGATATCAGGGGGGGCATAATGCTGGCCACACATTGGTTATTGATGGAGTTAGTTATAAATTATCACTTTTACCATCGGGTCTAGTTCGTGGGAAGTTATCAATTATTGGGAATGGTGTTGTAGTTGATCCCCATCATTTTGTAGCAGAGTTAAAAAAGCTACGTGATCAGGGCGTGAAAATCACACCGGAAATTTTACGTATTGCTGAAAATGCTCCTTTGATTCTTTCTTTGCATCGTGATCTTGATGCAATTCGAGAAAGCGGTTTATCTGGTTTAAAGATTGGTACAACAAAGCGTGGTATTGGACCGGCTTATGAAGATAAGGTGGGACGTCGTGCTATCCGAGTGATGGATTTAGCAGAAAAAGATACACTTATGGCTAAGATTGAGCGGCTTTTGAGGCATCATAATGCTTTGCGTCGTGGGATGGGTGTTGTAGAGATTGATTCTCAAGCGCTTTATGATGAATTGATGCAAGTTGCGGATAAAGTTTTGCCCTTTATGGATTGTACGTGGCGTCTTTTAGATGAAGGTTATCGAGGAGGAAAACACATTCTTTTTGAAGGTGCGCAAGGTGCTTTACTCGATAATGATTTTGGGACTTATCCGTACGTAACATCATCGAATACGGTTGCTGGGCAGGCATGTACAGGTTCAGGGATGGGACCTAGTGCAATTCATTATGTTTTGGGTATTACAAAAGCGTATACCACACGTGTTGGAGAAGGACCTTTTCCTACAGAGCAGATAAATGATATTGGTGAATTTCTGGGAGTGCGTGGGCATGAATTTGGTGTTGTAACGGGTCGAAAGCGTCGATGTGGTTGGTTTGATGCTGTCTTAGTCCGTCAGATGGTAGTAGTTTGCGGTGTTCAAGGTATAGCATTGACAAAACTTGATGTTTTGGATGGTTTGGATGAAATAAAAGTTTGTATTGGTTACGAGCTTGATGGTAGAAGGATTGATTATTTACCTTCTTCCATGGGAGCCCAAGCCCGTGTGAAGCCTATTTATGAAACATTAGAAGGTTGGAAGGAAAAAACAGCCCATGCATTGAGGTGGGAAGATTTACCAATGCAAGCTGTTAAATATATACGCTATATTGAAGAACTGATTAACACAAAAGTGGCTTTATTATCTACGAGTCCAGAACGTGAAGATACTATTCTTATTACAGATCCTTTTGCAAATTGATTATTATTTTTAGGTTTCCATATAGATCTTTTGTTCACTTCTATATCTTTTAACAAAAAGAGTTTTTAAGAGTGCGTGAAAGAAAGGTGTAAAATGACATTGTTTATTTTTCATATTCATTTTACACTATGACAATAGTTGTACCAATATAAATGACAATAAACTTATGAGCCTAAAATAAAGCCGTTTTAGCCTGAGTGCTAGGGTTTCTTTGCTTAGTTTAAGAGAGATTATAGAGGAAATGGTAGATTTCGTTGGAATCTTAAAAAAGGCAATTAATGCACAAAATAATGTTACACCACAAGTGCGTAAGCGGATTTATAAACGGGCTATCGAAACACTAGAATATCAATTTGTAACAGCAAAAATACCACAAGCAATAGCAGATGAACAAAGAAAGATTCTTCAGAGTGCTATTGCAACTGTTGAAGAAGAATATTTAGCAGTTGAAAAGAAGTTGCTTTCTTCAGTTATTGGGTGGGATTCCACAAATATAAATGAAGATAAGAAATATACAAAAAAAACTATATTACAAAAGAATAATGAATTTTCAGTGGTAGACATAAAAAGAAAGCAGGATTTTGTTACACATCCAAAGGATAGCAAGTTATTTGATGAGCCTTGGGTATCAGATATACCAGATGCAGAGCCTGTTAATATGGAGGCTGATGTACCTTCTCAGCATGTTAATAGCTGTGAGTTAAAGATTTCTTCGTCGCAAGAAGATAATCCTCATATTGTTTCGCATATTTTTTCTCAGGCTTTACGTCGTGCTAATAAATCATTGGTGCAAAGGCGTATTGTGATAAGTGCTGTTTCTATTGTTAGTTTTGCTGTTTTTACTATTGGTATTTTTTTTATTGGTGGGCGTGTATTTGTATCAAATGATCATCAAGTGTTAGGAGAAAATCTTCAAGTTTCTCACGAAGTACCAAAGGCACTTTCGGTTAAGAGAAAGTTAACACAACGTTTATTAGAGGATGGGAGTGAAATTGATGTCGGTTTAAAACAAGCGACAGATTCTTCGGATGAAGAAGGAGTTTCAACCGTTGTTTCCAGCAATTTGCAATCGCTTGATAAATTAGGTGAAGCTGTTTTTTATCAAGCACGTACAAATTATGATGCAGAAAAGATAGCAACCGGAAGTGTTCGCTGGACGCTTATAAAGGAGTCTTATGTGAAGGGGGCTCCAGAAGAAACAGCCATACAAGGTGATATAACAATTCCTGATGAAGGGCTATCATTACGGTTAATTTTACGTCGCAATACCGATCGGTCATTTCCTGCTGCATATATTATGGATCTTATTTTTATTCTTTCTGATAAATTCTCAGGTAAAGCTATAAGCAGTGTTCAAGCATTAACCTTTAAAGCAAGTGAACAATCTATTGGGCAGCCTTTAGTAAGAACTATTTCTACAAAAATTAACGATGATTTTTTTCTTGTTGCATTGAGTGGTAATCATCCATTTCTTGATCGAAATTTGCAATTGATGCGAGAATTAGATTGGGTGCGTTTAGTGTTAACGGATAAAAACGGACGTATAAATGAATTAACTTTTGCAAAAGGGCCAACAGGTGAGTCTATTTTCAATAAAGTTATTGGACAATGGCTTGCACAACAAGATAAGTTAACAGTTCTTGATCAGAAAAATAAAACATAGATGCAAATAAAATAAAAGGTTATTTCTCGATATTGATTTTTATTAGTTATATCAAACACGCTCAATAAAATTGTATACTATAACTCAAAGGATTCTACAGACTAATTTACAAGTACAAAGCCAACATACGCTTTTCTCATTTCTACTTTAAAAATGCGCAAACAATTGGCTTCATACCTAATTCTAGAGTCTTATATTTGACTTTGAGATAAAGCGGAATCTCTGATAGAATTTTGCACTTTTTCAAATGCACGCATTTCAATTTGCCTTACTCGTTCTCGACTAATGTTAAATTCACCAGAGAGTTCTTCTAGAGTTAATGGTATATCGTTTAAACGACGTGCTTTGAATATACGTTTTTCACGTTCATTGAGATTGTCCATGGCATTTATAAGCATGGAACGACGATTCTCCAATTCACTTTTTTCAATTAAAACTTGTTCTTGATCGTTAGATTCATCCACCAACCAATCTTGCAACTCGCTGTTTTCCCCTTCTTTTGTACGAAGGGGTGCGTTGAGTGAAGTGTCACCACCAAGTCGGCGGTTCATTGATATAACTTCATCTTCTGAGACATTCAACTGAGTTGCAATTTCTTTTACTTGTTCTGCATTGAGATCACCGTTATCAAGTGCTTGAAGTTTACTTTTTAATTTACGAAGGTTAAAAAACAAGCGCTTTTGATTAGCTGTTGTCCCCATCTTCACCAAACTCCAAGACCGCAATACATATTCTTGGATTGATGCTTTAATCCACCATATTGCATAGGTTGCAAGACGAAAACCACGTTCTGGCTCAAAACGCTTAACAGCTTGCATGAGTCCAACATTGCCTTCTGAAATGACTTCCCCAATGGGGAGTCCATAGCCGCGATATCCCATCGCGATTTTAGCTACAAGACGCAAATGACTGGTTACTAGCCTATGCGCTGCTTTTAAATCATTATGCTCACGGTAACGTTGAGCTAACATATATTCTTCTTTTGGATCAAGCATTGGAAAACGACGTACTTCTTCCAAATAACGGTTTAATCCGCCATCGCTTGTGGTTACTGATAACAAATTCATATGGGCCATAATAGCACCCTCCTTTTGTCTGAATTCCCTGATAAGGCAAATTCTATGTTTCAGATAGTAATACCTGTGCACATTCACTTTAGCATATTTTTCAATTTTGTTCAAAAAAAGATATTTTATTGTGAAATCTTGAGAAGGAGAAAAGTTTCAATTCATTTTTTTAAAATGCTTAATAAGTTTAGCCATATCTTGAGGTAGTGGTGCGGAAAACGACATAACTTTACCGGTAGAAGGGTGTTCAAAAGTGAGACTTGCGGCATGAAGTGCCTGTCTGTTGAATTGATCGATTGCATTTCTAATAGTGGGGTTGAATGCGTTTGATTTTGTTTTAAAAGCGTTTCCATAAACTGTATCGCCTATGAGTGGATGCCCAATATGAGCCATATGAACACGGATTTGATGGGTGCGTCCAGTTTCCAAGCGACATTCCAGAAGGCTAGCAAAAGATGTTGAGTCTGCATGAGAGCCATATTTTTCTAGCAAAGAAAAATGTGTAACAGCATGACGAGCATAAGGGTTTTGCTTATGGATAACAGCTTGCTTTGTTCGGTTGTGGGGCGAACGGCCAAGTGATGCATCAATTGTCCAAACATTGCGGTGAGGTGTCCCCCAAATCAAGGCATGATAGCGTCGGTCTAATGCACAGGTACGTCCATGATCAGAAAATTGAGCACTGAGACTTTTATGAGCCAGATCATTTTTTGCAACAACCATAACACCACTTGTATTTTTATCGAGACGATGGACAATGCCGGGGCGTTTAACACCACCTATACCAGATAAACTATTACCGCAGTGATAGATAAGGGCATTAACCAACGTACCGGTCCAATTTCCATTGCCAGGATGAACAACAAGACCTGCTGGTTTGTTAATAACAATGATATGATCATCTTCAAAAAGGATGTCCAATGCAATAGCTTCAGCACTAGGTTCTGCATCACGAAGGTCAGGCATTGCCAATTCAATTATTTGCTTAGGTCTTAATTTTGTTTTTGGTTCTTTTATGAATTGACCATCAATTTTAAGATAGCCTTCACGGATGAGGGTTTGCAAACGTGAACGTGAGAACACATTATGATATTGTTTTGCTAGCCACTGATCAAGACGTTGCCCAAGAGCACCTTCATCCGTTATTTTTTGTATTACCATACGATTCCTATTAAGTTTTTAATAAGATTTTACCAGTACGAAATTGCTTTACTATCGAGGAATTCTTTAATTCCCCAATGTCCCCCTTCACGGGCGCGTCCAGAAAATTTTACACCTCCAAAATAGCTTCCACTGGGTAATCCATGTCCGTTAACTTCTACCATACCAGAGCGTACTTGTGCCGCAATACGACGACATTTGTTGCGATCTTGTGATTGAATATAGTTTGTAAGACCATACTCAGTGTCATTCGTTAAAGCGACAGCTTCTTCTTCTGTATTAAAAGCAAGAATCGAGAGAACTGGACCAAAGATTTCTTCTTTGAAAATACGCATATGAGGTTTTACATCAGCAAAGACTGTTGGACGGACATAATAACCGCGTTCAATTCCTCTTGGTAAACCAGTTCCGCCTGCAACAAGAGTTGCACCATCATCAATTCCCGATTGGATAAGATCTTGAATTTTATCATATTGTTTTTTTGAAACGACGGGACCAATATGATTTCCTTCTTGGCAATTTGGTCCTACTTTTGTTGTTTCTGCAATATCTTTAGCTATTTTTATGGCTTTGTCATAGATGCTTTGTTCCACAAGCATACGAGTGGGTGCATTACAGCTTTGTCCACTATTATAAAAGCAATGTCGCACACCACGTTGAATAGCATCTGAGTCGGCATCAGCAAAGATAATATTCGCTCCTTTTCCCCCAAGTTCCAGACAGACTCTTTTTAAAGTAGCGCTAGCATTTTTAGAAATATCTTTTCCTGCTCTAGTTGAACCAGTAAAGCTAATCATTTCTAGATCTGGATGTGCTGAGAGGTAAGAGCCGACAGTTGTACCATCACCATTGATTAAATTAAAAACACCGGCAGGGAGCGCAGCTTCATCTAAAAATTCAGCAAAAAGCATAGCAGAAAGAGGCGCAATTTCAGAGGGCTTTAATACCATGGTACAGCCAGCCAAGAGAGCAGGGATAACTTTAAGAGTTACTTGATTCATGGGCCAATTCCATGGCGTAATTAATCCTACGACGCCGATAGGGTCGTAGTGAAGAATTGCTTGTTCATTTCCCTTTATTAAAGTTTCTTGGAACGAGAACTCTTTATAAGCTTCGATAAAATTGCGAATGTGGGAACTGCCAGTTGCGGTTTGCGCATTAAGTGCCATATCAATTGGTGCTCCCATTTCCATTGAAATGGTTTTTGCCATCTCTTTAGAGCGTTTTTCATAGATATTTAGAATTTTTTCAACGAACCCAAGACGCTCACTTGGTGACGATGTTTTCCATTTTTGAAACGCTTCTTTAGCTGCGTTAATTGCTTTATCGGCATCTTCTGTACTTCCAAGGCTAATGACAGCACAAGCCTCTTCTGTTGATGGATTAATGACGTCAAAATCGTGAGGAGTGCTTGGGTCCTCCCATAGACCATTGATATAAAATTTCCGTTTATTAAACATAATTCACTCCCTTTTTTCTATTTGTGTTTATTTAATTATGATTATCTTAGTCTAAGCCGTTTTAAACGAGGATAACAAGGGTAATCTTATAAAAACGCGAGAAATTAGATTGTATCATGATAACTGAGCATGGAGAATTCAACAGAGCAATGCTTATATACCCATTTGTATTATTAGGACTAATTGCTTTTATGAAATGAGAGAGAAAGAGAGCTATAGACAATTTATATCGTAAATATGCAGAAGAGAGATTATGAATATGCATTATGGCATTATTTTTTTCATTAAAAAGTAACCATCAGCAAAAGGTTATTAACCTTCGTATGATAGTTTCTACGAATTCTTTTTGAAAAGGTTATTTTTCTCATTGCTATAAATTTGTTGGGTGCCATGCATAATTCGAAAACAAAATCTATTTCTGCGTCTTCTTTTTCTGATGATGGTACGAAAGGTGCATCAAGAGAAGATTTATCTATTAAGATTACTGAGATATTTCCTTATCCGGAAGTATGGAAAAAGGCATTTACCCTCGGAAAAAATGTCCGTTTCACGCGAACTCCAGAAGTTGAGATTTTGCGTCGTCGTATAGAAACAGATCCAGTTTTTGCAAAACAGTTTAAAATTTTTACGAAGCAAGATCAAAAAAAAATTACAGATACAGATATTGTACGTTGTAATAAGAAAACAACAAACGCTCCATCGACAAAAAAAGTCATTAATCCTCAATCAATAGAAAATAAAACGTCGGTTTGTCATTCAACAGTTTTGAAGCAGTTGTCACGACAAGCTACTCGTATACCGTCAGCAAATATCCCACTTGAGGAGGATAAACAAGAGCATAAATTACAAGTAGAAAATGTGCTACAAAAAATGAATCCTGCTTGGCATCTTTCCGATGATGCATTTTTTGAATGCGTATCTTTGATATTTGAACATATGGATACTCAAACTTCAAAAGAGGATGAAACATCGATTGACACGACAAATGAAATTACATCCGATATCCCTTCTGCCTTTGATGAGTCAATAACTGCTCTTTACCGTGTTCTTGAATACCGCTTTCCGCAACTCTATGATTCAATTACATCAGAATCTCCAGCGGAAAGGATGCGAGGCGTTGAGCAAATTTCTGATTTAATGCATACGAATAATGATATTACTAAAGAGTGTCATTCTAAGCTTTCTGTTGAAGATTCCGCTCATACGTTAAGTAATGCAAGGGCGTTAAACGATACTGAGGCACTAAGCGATTCTGAGGCTAGTATAGAGACGAAAAAAACCAATAATATTGTCGATTGTATAACAAAGAATGTCACACCGAATTCAAAAGATTTGTCTGTGATGCAAGCAAATCGTAAAACGAAAATATTGCAATCTACCCGCGTGCCATTAAGCAATTATGATTCTGCTTTTATGCAAAATATTCAATCTATTGACAGTGATGTTTATGAGTTTCCTCCGATCAATTTATTACAGGAACCTGTTTTTCATGAAGGTACGATGATTCCTCAGGAAACATTGGAACGCGGTGCTGGGCTTTTGGAAAGTGTTTTGGAAGATTTTGGCATTAAGGGTGAAATTATTCATGTGCATCCAGGGCCAGTGGTTACAATGTATGAATTTGAGCCTGCTGCGGGTGTAAAGTCATCGCGCGTTATTAATCTTTCTGATGATATTGCGCGTTCTATGTCTGCTATTTCTACACGCGTTGCTGTTATTCCTGGACGGAATGTTATTGGGATTGAGTTACCCAATGCGGTTCGTGAAACCGTTTATCTACGGGAATTAATTCAAACACGTTCTTTTCGTGAAAGTGAATTTAAACTTGCTCTTGCTTTGGGGAAAGGGATTAGTGGTGAGCCGGTCATTGCAGAATTAGCAAAAATGCCTCATTTATTGGTTGCAGGAACAACAGGATCAGGCAAGTCTGTAGCAATTAATACAATGATTTTGTCGATTCTTTATCGTATGACACCAAAACAGTGTCGTTTGATCATGGTTGATCCTAAAATGCTAGAGCTCTCTGTTTATGATGGCATTCCACATCTTTTAACACCTGTTGTAACAGATCCTAAAAAAGCGGTAACAGCTTTAAAATGGGCGGTTCGTGAAATGGAGGAGCGTTATCGCAAAATGGCTAAGTTAGGTGTACGTAATATTGATGGTTTTAATGCACGCGTTGCACTTGCGGCTCAAAAAGGTGAGACGATCATGTGTACTGTACAGTCGGGTTTTGATAAGGAAACAGGAGAAATGCTTTATCATGAAGAAGCCATGGATCTTACGCAGCTTCCTTATATTGTTGTGATTGTTGATGAGATGGCTGATCTCATGATGGTGGCAGGGAAAGAAATAGAGAATGCCATTCAGCGCTTAGCACAAATGGCGCGTGCGGCTGGTATTCATCTTATTATGGCAACGCAGCGCCCTTCTGTTGATGTTATCACAGGGACAATTAAAGCGAACTTTCCTACCCGCATTTCTTTTCAAGTGACATCAAAAATTGACAGTCGTACGATCCTAGGTGAACAAGGTGCTGAAACGCTTTTAGGTCAAGGAGATATGCTTCATATGGCAGGTGGGGGGCGTATTGTACGCGTTCATGGACCTTTTGTCTCTGATGAAGAAGTTGAATCTATTGTTGCACATCTTAAACTGCAAGGAAAACCTGATTATTTAGCAACCGTCACAGATAACGAAGACGATAACAAAGAGGATGCTTCTGCCGATTCAACGGTTGAAGTTTCTGAGGAAGAAAATTTTGATGAAGAGGGAGAGGAGCTTTATAATCAAGCTTTAAAGATTGTTATGCGTGATAAAAAATGTTCAACATCTTATATTCAGCGCCGACTTTCAATCGGCTATAATAAAGCAGCTTCTCTTGTTGAGCGGATGGAAGAAAAAGGCATTGTTGGAGCCGCTAATCATGTGGGAAAACGTGAAATTTTACTCAATGCAGGGAAATAAAAAAGCACATTAAAATGTGCGATTTAAAATATGCGATTTTTAAAATGTTTGACAGTTATTATTTAAATAGCGAATGCTTGTTTTATTTTTTCAAAGCAGATGTGACCATGTATTTATTTTTATAATAATATTAAAAAATTGAGTGGAGAAGAATAATGCAAAAGCGATCTTTTGACTTCTGATGAGGTAAATAAGCGGATACC
Organism: Bartonella sp. CR84HXZ; assembly: GCF_042194535.1. Classification (NCBI taxonomy): domain Bacteria; kingdom Pseudomonadati; phylum Pseudomonadota; class Alphaproteobacteria; order Hyphomicrobiales; family Bartonellaceae; genus Bartonella; species Bartonella sp. CR84HXZ. Next base: position 12,874 of record NZ_JBHIMY010000004.1, read on the forward strand.
AAAAGGGGAGATATTTTTAACATTTCTAGATGATCTGGAATGTAAAGAAATTAAACAAATCTTTATATGAGAACAGATAATTTTTGTTTTCTCTTCTATAGCTGTTCTGATGAAAGAAAGGTCTTTTGGGAATTATGGAGAGCATCATAAGAAGAGTATCCAATATGCAAGTTTTATTGCATTGGGTGCTTTAAAGCACTATACTAAATTTGTCATCATTTGATATTATTGGCACAAGAAAGGTGTTCTTACGAGAAACTTTATGTGAAAAAGAAATTTTTATTTCTATTTTTATAATGCAATTTATTGATTTATAATGATAATTTATCATTGTAAATATTGAATAAAAATTTCAAATATCGTAAATTTTTTTCATTTCAAATCTGTTTCTGTTGAAACAAATAAAACGATTTTCTTGCGTATCATAATAATGTAGGGGTAAAAAAGTAAAAAAAGAAATAAAAATGCCGCTTATGAACGCCTTCAAATGCCAAGAACTATTGGTAACAACATTAGGGGTTAAAATTAGTATAATGATGGTTTTAACCAGCTATTTTATAAGCATAAAAATGTAATGTACAATGCCTTGCTATCTGTTATGGGGGACTTTACATTATACCATTTACGGATGCCGTCGTAAAATAAGCTTGGGGAGCTTGGGAGATATCTTTTTAAAACAGGCACATGAATGCGCAAAATAAGTGTATTCTTTTTGAGTACTATTTATGCGAGGGAGATGTTACCATTATTGTAACAAGATTTGTTACAATAATGGGTGAATAAGCAACAGGAGTTGGAGGATTCTTTTTATTCTTGTTTTGTTGATGAAACAGTCAAAATTTTGCTACAGACAATTGATATGAGATATCAAGTTATTTTAACCAGAACAGGTAATTGTAAACAAATTAGCATTATTCATTTGAGAGTAAATCCAACACTTTTTAGTTTTAGTTATGCCATTAAAAGCAGATGAATTGAAGTTAAATACAAATGAATTAAAATGTCAGCAAGAAGCTTTTCGTTTTACACCAGAGCTTTTGCCTCGGCCTTTTACGTGGGAAATCGATCATAATGGTTTATTTTGTGAAGTCTCAAAAGAGCTAGCTGAAGTTGTTGGTCCTCTCTCTTCCTCTATTTTAGGATGTAGCTTTCGTGAGCTTGCTCATCAATTTAATGATGATCGATATCTGGTTCTCAGTCATTTTATTGAAGCTGCTATGCCTTGGAGTAAAGAGATTGTTCAATGGCCTGTTGATGGTTGCTTACAATGGCTTGATGTTGAGTTGTCGGCTTTGCCAATTTTTGATGTTAAAAAGCAGCTTAAGGGGTTTCGTGGCTTTGGTATTTTAAAAATACGAAAAAAAGTCCAAGAAAAAAGAGATGAAAAGCTGGAAACAGAAATGCCATGTCTTACGGAGATAGAACGTTCAGCTTTTCATGAAATTGCAGAGAAATTACGTGATGAATTGAATTCATCGGTAAAAGAAAAAAAATTAGTTGAAGAAACAGCTATTCAGTTACCATATACACAAACATTGCCGGTAAATGCTATAGAACAAGCTCTCGTAAAAGAGCCCGCAGCAGTTTTATCATTGTTGGATACAGCAACAGATGGTGTTTTATGGTTGGATGAAGAGGGCTTTATTCAATCAGCAAGTAGGGCAGCCTTAGCATTGATGGGTTATGAAATAAATGAACTACGAGGACAGCCACTCTCTTCATTATTTACTTTGCAAAGCCGATTTTTCGTTGAAAAATATTTTAAATCAATCCGTGTGGAGGGGAAAAATCAGGTTTTAAATCGCAGAGAAACAGCTGATTTAATGACGAAAAATCATAAAAATATAACCGTTTTGATAACGATTGTATTTTTGGCACAGCAAGGCAATTATGCTGTTATGTTGCGTGATAGGACACAAACAGTTCCATCAGGAGGAAAAAAAGCAGAAGAGGATAAAATTGTTGGGGTTGTTCATGAAATACGAACACCTTTGAATGCTCTTATTGGTTTTGCAGAAATTATGAGAGAAGGCCGTTTTGGTTCGATAGAAAATGAGCGCTATCGTGGATATTTACGCGATATTATTTCCTCTGGAAAACATATATTATTGCTGATTAATCAATTACTTGAGTGCTCGAAGATAAATTATTCTGGTTCCAATAACCAGATTGATTCTTCCATTATTTCTGAAACATTTGATGTGATATCTTGTTTACGTGCGACGATAGCTTTTCTTGAAACTCAAGCCAATCAGAACGGCATTATCATGCGCATTGTTGCTCCACCTCACGTTCCATTTATTCCTGTATCACAACAAGTGTTTCGCCAGATTATATGGAATCTTCTTTCCAATGCTATTCGTTTTACACCTTTGGGTGGACAGATTATTGTTCACGTTTCTTATAGAAAAGAACGTGTAAAAATTTCAGTGAGTGACAATGGTATAGGGATGAACGAAGAAGAGATTGCACAGGCACTGAAACCTTATGGTCAAGTAGAGCGTAAAGATGGACGATCTGGAGATAGCGCTTTTATAGGAACAGGTTTAGGACTCCCAATGTGTAAAGCAATGGTGGAAGAAAGAGGAGGACAATTTTTATTGTTCTCAAAACCCAATCATGGAACAACTGTGGAAATGTTTTTTCCTCGTGTTCCATGATGTAAATCTTTCATAAAATTATTTTTTCTTAGCCAAAAGATCTCTAATTTCTGTTAAAAGTTGTTCTTCTGAAGACGTTTTTTTTGGGCTTTCTTCTTCTTTTCTACGGATTTTATTCATAGCTTTAACGAATAAAAAAAGAACCCAAGCAATAATGAGAAAATTGATAAGTAAAGTAATAAAGTGTCCATAGCTAATGGTTGCTCCAGCTGCTTTGGCGGCACTCAATGTTGCTTGTTTTTCGCCAGCAAGTTGAATAAACATATTAGAAAAATCAATTCCACCTGTAATCAGTCCAATGATTGGCATAAAAATATCATTGACAATTGAGTTGACCAAGCTACCAAAAGCGCCCCCTATAATCACACCGATAGCAAGATCAATCATATTACCTTTTAGGGCAAATTCTTTGAATTCTTTCAGCATTGCGTTTTCCCCTTTATGTAAGCGATATACGGTAATTTACTTACCGCTTTTGATGAAAAAGGAAAGGGCAGATTTTATTTTTAGGATTATATTACAATATTAATATTATTTTCAAAGAACTTTATAAGGCTTAATAAAGAGCATTAGGGCTCTATTTGAATGTACATAGAACATTTCTGAGAAAAAAGCTTTTTTGATAAAAACTATATCTGCTTTTTTCAACAGAAAGTAGAAAACCGTAGCTTAATTTATATAATTGCCTCAAGATTTTTATGATAACATTAAAAAGAAAGATTTTTACAGAATACCACAAAATGAGCAGCGTTGAAAGTTGAGCTATCAGGACGCTTCTCAGATGAAGTGCATATATTGGTATAACGTATTGTTATAAAAAGAGAATTTGGAAATAAAAAATATATTTCAGCACTGATGGAAGAAATAGATAGATGAGGCAGGAGAAAACTTATAATTTAATTCCTCTTAATTCAGTAAGCGATAATAGCAATTAGGAGGAGGGCATTATGGCTTATCTAAAAGCTATTTTTACTGGGGTGCACGAGCTAAAATGGCGATAATTCTGATGGAAGAAACACATTTCATCTACTGGAAGATTGTATTAGTTTATAAATAGCAGAGCTCTAGGGTTTGCAAGATCATTTTGGTTTGGAAATCGTTGGTATGATAGGTGGGAGTTCAATGATCAACTGTCATTACTTAAACTATATTTTAGACAGAGCACTTATAGATGCAAAATTGTATTTAGCGCATCAGAAATGGCAAAGCAAACAATGCAGTTTCTTCAAAAATTTATCAATAGAGTACAAATGATTGAATATCCTGTTGCTAATAAATAGCGCAACAATAGTATGAATTTAGATAATTTTATGAACCATGTATTCTATAAATGCTAGGAAAAAATAGCTTTATAGAGCAAGCTCTGTTTCTATTGGAAACAATATTACACAAAGGAACTTTGGGAATAGGGATAATTTGCGTGCATTTTTAAGAGAATTATGAGCTTGTCTGCATGAGATGTCACAAAACCATGGCTATAGTGAAGAGCCATTGATGTTTCAATTCATGCTGCATTTTATAAGATTAGGATTCACGTTTTAATCTTTGAAAAATGTCGAAAAAGAAAAACGTTTTTTAAGAATAAAATTTTTTTACACAGTATACATCAATATAAACATGTATGGCTATTATGTGATAAATTTTCTTCTAGAAGGGGAATATTATTTGGATAATATGCTCTCTTTGATTGGTGATCTTTTGTGTTAAAAGATATAGGTGAGGTGCGATGGATTATTTTTATGTTGTGGAGAAGGATTGATGAGTTTGTTTCGTTGTATTGGCCGTTCTGCCTTATTTATGTTGGATCCAGAGCAAGCACACTGTTTAGCGATTCTCGGGCTGAAAAGTGGATTAAATGGCTGTCAAAAGGTTATCGATAAACATTTGTGTGTAACTGTTGCTGGGCTTGAGTTTGAAAATTTTATTGGTCTCGCAGCGGGGTTTGATAAAAATGCAGAGGTTGTGGATGGTATTTTTCGTTTAGGATTTGGTTTTACTGAAATTGGGACAGTGACACCAAAGCCTCAGATTGGAAATCCTAAACCACGGCTTTTTCGTTTAAAAGAAGATGAAGCGATTATTAATAGAATGGGCTTTAATAATGACGGACATCAAGTTGTTTACAACAGATTGCGCGCGTGTAAAAAAACTGGTGTTGTAGGAGTTAACATTGGAGCTAATAAGGATACGGTCGATAAGATTGATGATTATACTGTTGGTATTGCTCATTTTTATGATGTTGCTGATTATTTTACGGTTAATATTTCTTCTCCTAATACACCAGGTTTACGTGATTTACAGTCCCGTGACAGTTTGCATCTTTTGTTGAGTGCAGTTTCGCAAGCGCGAAAGGAGCAAGAGAAAAAGCATGGATTTTCCATTCCCATTTTTTTAAAAATTGCTCCAGATTTATCAGAGAAAGAATTGGATGATATTGCAGAAGAAATAAAACTTTCTGATTTTGATGGACTGATTGTTTCCAATACAACTCTTTCACGCCAAGGTCTTAGCAATAGTCACCTCAGTAATGAAGAGGGGGGGCTTTCTGGACGTCCACTTTTTGAGCGTTCTACTATTGTGCTTGCAAAAATGCGTCAAAAATTAGGGAAGGAGATTGCAATTATTGGTGTTGGCGGTGTAAAGGACGCACAAACCGCTTTGGAAAAAGTAAAAGCTGGTGCAGATTTAATTCAATTATATAGTGGGATGGTTTATGAAGGTCCAAATCTTGCTATAACTATTCTGCAAGAGATTTTGCAGATGATGCAACAAGACGGTGTTGATAACATAAAAGGCTATCGTGATCACAGTCTTGAGCGTTGGGCAAAATTTCCTTTGTAAAAACGCTTTTTTCTTCACAAAAAATTGCGAGATTTTTTTAAAGGGGCTTGCAAACTTTGTTGATTTTCCTTATGTCACATAAGCATAAGAATAAATGTTTACGAAATCGTGAACAGTTATGATACATTTTCTTTTATGCGGTTGTAGCTCAGTTGGTTAGAGCGCTGGTTTGTGGCACCAGAGGTCGTAGGTTCAAATCCCACCAACCGTACCATTTATCTTGTTACAACTTTTCTAATTCTTATTTTGGGCGTTTTGTGAGGCGGTTAAAAGCCGTGCTTGGCGGGATTTTTTTGCGTGTGAGCCGTCACGGAGCAGAGACCTTGCGCGGATGATTTTCCTCAAATTTTGCCCAAAACGGAATGATACGATCAATAATCGCTTGAAATATAAACGGGTTAACTAAATCTATAATTCTGATTGCAATTGCAACAATAAATATCTCTATCAGTATATTTATATACTTTTATTATATTTTGTAAACTAAGAGAATCTTATTCGACTTTCATTATTATTGCTCATAATATAAACCATTAAGTTTAAACACATAAAATAAGTAAGTAAGCATAAATTTACTAAAATATGACATATTTTTGACACAATTACCTTGATTTTGTCAACTATATATTATAAATGCGGACTTGCATGAAAGTGCATTCATATCTCCAGGGGTGTTTCGGTGGTTGATTATGGGTAGGCCATTCTGGCGCGGGGACATAAGTAACCTTGGGGGGGGGGTATCTATACACTAAATTAGAAAATAAATGAGATTTTCAAGTAGTTCGTACGATTATTGCAGTGCCGATAATTTTAGTAGCAAATATAACTCTGGTAGTGCGTTTGGTAGCAAGTATGGTAGTAAGGTTGGCTTCCTGGGTGGTCTTTTCTTAGGAGCAGTGGCATCGCGTAATCCTGTTACTACCATGGCCTCAGCAAGCTTTGGGCAAATTGTAGGCAATGAATTCGGAGACACCATAGGCGGTTATGGTGGTTATGGTGTGGCTGCTGTCCAGTGTGGCACACAGTTTTTGGGTCAATCTATTGCTAATTCAGGTGGTGGGATGTTGATGCACTTTTGATGTAGTTCTTTGGGTTATCCTAAAGCCTAGAATGGTGGTACTGTAAAAGGTGCCACCTTTATGTTTGGAATATTACACAGGAGGAGCTATGGGCGCGTTTGGTTTAGTGCTCGCTTATTTTTGTCTGTGGTTTGGCATGTATCTATTCTTCAAAACTATTGCTATTAATGGAAAAAGCATGTTATACAAGGGGAGCATGGTTGCATTCATAGTGGCGGCATTGGTTGTTCCTCCCATCATATATATCTTTGAGTATATAGACGATGTGTCGATAACATCTTCTCATGTTGCTATAATTATGTTCTTTCTTTCTTTTTGCATTGAATTTATACCCAATATAGTAAACAATATAAAATGCTTTAGTTTGGCCATTATCGCAAGTTGCCCCATTTTTTTCATCGCAGCTGGTTTTATTGTTGTGAGTGATGACCTTCTGTTAGATTTTTTTGATCTGCAGCTTTCGAGCTATATTTATCTGCTTTTCATTATTCCGTTGATGATAGGGGGGGCTCGCTATGTCCTAATTGCTAAAGCTTTGAAGGAAAAATCTATGTCAGTGCTAGATTTAAGCATTTGCATTGGCTGTGGGTTTGCCATAGGCGTCTTTTTTGTGTCATCACTGCTTTTATCAGACCTTCGAGAAATCTATCAACAGATAGGTTTTGCAAACAGGGAGGCAGTGAAAAAAATGTTTGATTATGCGGTGTTTGGTTTTGCTATTCTAACGGGCCAAGTTTTTTTGACATTTTTGATGGTTCTCTTTGTTACTACAAAGAAATATTATTGGTTGGTCCTTGATGTTCTTGCAGAGCTGTTTTTTAGCCTCTTTGTTTCTTATTATGTAGCGTTTGTTCATACAGATGATGACTATAGAATGGTTAGAAATTGGATTTGTTTGATGTTTGTTGTTTATGTGTACGCGCGTTACATTAAATCAAAGAATGTGAAGCTTAGCGTGATTAACCCGTTTAAAAAGAAAACTGAGTGAGAAGACAGGAGGCTATAGTTCTTTGGGTTATCCTAAAGCCTAGAGCAGCCAACCCAGGAGGGGCAGTTTCTGGAGCAATAGTAGGCGGGGTCCCGTGGCGCAGCCGCGGGTATTGCTAAAGCTGGTTGGGATTGTGCTCGCTCTAAGTGGTGAAATTGTTGTTTGACCTGGCTTTTTTAACAAGGTAAAGGCCTTGCTAAGGGGTACACTATCAGCCTCTTAGCAGGGAGTTTTTCTCCCGCAATAATATCTTGGTATGCTTGGGAGGGCAAGGCGCTTTAAGGAAATTATATGTCTGACTTAATTTTTGGAATGCTGCTTAGTTTTGGGATAAGTTCCAGCCCTCGTCTCCTTAAAAACAATGGCTTGTTGGGCGAGCGCGTCATTTTGGGGGGGCTAGCTGGCCTTTCCTGCGCTATCATCTTCGCTTATCCACATAGTGAAAGTGGGCTTACAGACTTATCTTTGCTTTTGGTATGTTATCTTGGCATGCTTTTAATTCTGTACGAGCACTACTTATATAAATATTTAGTTCTTGGATTCTGTGGTGCAGTTGCTGCCTTGTGTATTGGGGCAGGTTTTGTATATTTGAGCTCTTTGTTGCCATTGCCTGCTTTGTCTGCTGCTAATAATAGCCAGCAGCAGGTGGTGCATTACATGAGTTTGGTTGCTGCAAACTATCCCTTTTTTATCCTTTTGATATCAGTTTTAACTGCGGAGCTTTTGCGTTTGTGGTTGCTTCGCGTATATAAGTCAGAATTAGCTGCGCGTGAGGTCCTTTATTTTGGGCTGGGCTGGGGTGTTCTAGACTTATGCTATAAGACCCTCCCAGCTCTTTTTCTTTACTTGAATTACCGTGTTGATAGGGCGCCACAAATGGTGGGCTATGTCGCATTTGAATCTTGTCCACAAGCGATCAGCTATCTTATTGCCGCGGGCATGATTGTATTGATGCATGTTGTAAATACGCGTTTTATGTATCTTGGTTTCCAAGATAAGCGCAAGGTCTATTCCTATCTGCCTTTTGTAATTCATTTTGCGGTTGGTCTTTTGTTTATGTTTGACATTTCTTCAGGCTATGCAATATTAATAAATTCTATTTTTGAGGCTTGCAATAATGCTTGACAAATTGACATTATCTGTTATCGGCGCCGTTTTTTGTCTGGTGCTGATTATTTTTCCTTTGATGAAGAAAAAAACATTGGTTGAACATTTGGTTTTCTTGCTCGTTGTTTTGTGTCTTGTTTTTCTTTATGTTTATGGCGCTACGAGTTATTTTCCTTATTATGTTTTGGCGCTTTCGCTTATATTGGGGTACCGCTGGTTACTCTCTTTGGTTAAAACGTTTAAAGGCACGAAGGCGATTATTGGGGCAAGCGCTGGTTGTTATGTGCTTTTGATTTTTTTTCTATACGGCTTTATGCGTATGATAGGCAGTTTGATTTTAGATTTTTCTGCTTATAGTACGCCTAATATTGTTTTTGCTGTTGGTCTATTCCCTATAGGCATGGCGATTATGCAGTTTTTTTTGCTCTCTCATTGGGTGGCAGAAGATAATGGCAATGGTGTAGAGGCAGCACTGGGTGTGGGAATGGGGATTTGGGGGGCTGCTATAGGGCTTGCACTGCTTACATCTCTACCAGAAGCTGTGAAAATCCTAAAAGGGGCTTTTAGTCTTGATAGGGATGCCTTACTTTCTTTACTTGAGACGGTAATATATTATACGTTTATTATAGGTCTGAATCTTTTATCAACTTTTTTAATTCTTGTGGTTTGCCTTGACAAGAAATGGCGTTTTTTTGTTCTTATCCTGCTTTTACAATGCTTGGCGGCTTGGGCGCGCTTTTCATGGCGGGCCGCTGAGCCAGAACTTCTTGCAATTGGGCATTATACAATCGCTACTATTCTTATGTTTGCTCTTATGCGGCAAATTTATGATTTTGTGCAAGACAGATTATCCATGAAGAAAAATAGCAGTTACGCTTTAGTAAATGAGGGGGCATAATAATGTTGGTTTTATTTATTACTTCGCTTCTCGCAGGCCTTATTTATGGCGCTGTCATTTATAATTTTTTTCGCTCTACATTTAGTTGGATAAATGTGCTGTTGAGCGGCATAGTTTTTGGGGTGATTGTTCTGTTAGTATGGCGTTACTCGGAAACAGAACATAAACTTGATGCCTTACGTTTACTGCAAGTGCTTGGCGTTGTTTTTCTTCTATGTGTGTTTCATCATTTTCTGAAGTTCAAATTGGTTGTCGCTGGTGCTGTGGGATGGTTTGTTGCTAGCTGCATTGCTGGCGGGTTTATTGCTTTTTGGAAGCAATCTGTAATAAAAACGCTTTATATGATGAGTATTGTTGAAACCAAGAGTCGTGCAGAGCAGGGGCTGGCGCTTGTTTTTTTATTTTTAACATTTACGGTTTTTTTTGTTGTAGCAGAAGAAGCTATGCGTCGTTGGTTAGTTACTAAGTTTTATCGGTGCTCGCCTAGTTTTTTGTGGCGTTTGCCGCTGAATATTGGCATAGGCTGGGGTTTATGCGAATTAGTTCATAAGGCGCTAGGGCCTTTCCTTGTTTATAATGGTTGGCCTATTCGATCTAGCTTATTAGCCAATGAGTATGTAATTTTTTATTCCTGGACGCAAGCGAGTATTTTTTTGTGTGCTTTAATGAGCGTCATACTCATGCATATTTTCAATACATGCTTGGCGTATCGTGGTGTTGTTACGCGCTCTAAATTTTATGCGTGTGCGCCTTTTTTTGTCCACGCTATTGTTAACTGTTTCGGTGCAACAGTGCTGGTTACAGAGAAGGTTTGGTTTAATGTTGGGGGCAGCTTGTTTATTCTACTTTGTGTGATGTTGTTCGTATATTTTGAAAGCAAAAATCCTTTAATACAAAACATAAAATTGCGCGCTTAAAGTGTTGTAGAGTGATGAATAACTTTGCGTACTCTAAGTATGGCTAGAGAGCCTGATACGCGCTTTCTGTTCTGCAAAAAAATAGAGAAGGTTAGCACCGACGTAACGCGTCCAGTACCAAGAGCGACGTCATTTCTGCACTAATCGGTGGGTTTTGTGCCACTGGCCACGCGCATATGGGAGCCTAAAAATATGCTATCATGCGACTTTCTAGTGTCCTCCATGAGATTGAAGCTGGGAATCTTGAGGCGGTGGTAACGCATTATTGCAAAAACAAACCCTGGCTAGGGTTTGGTCATCCGATTATGCAACGGGATGTCCGGGTTGATTTCTTTTTTTCGCGCTTTCAGGCGCCTATGCGCCCCTTCAGTTCGCTTGCGCGATCTATTTTGGACAATACAGGACTGCAACCCAATGTCGATTTTCTAATTGCAAGCATCATGAGCAAACATCGGGCTTCTCCTGAGCTGGGATTGTTGGCTTTTTTCGTTTGTCGTATGCCGATACTTCTCGCGCACTATCAAGCGCGGTTTAGTGCTCATTCCTTCGGTTTATCATCAAAGGATTTAAGAAAAAAATATAAAAAGGTCCCCCAATTATGGCTATAAAGCATCGCACCAAGCCAAATTTCTTGGGTATATGTCAGAATATCATTTTAACTGCACCGATGCGTGCTTGCGGGCAAATCGATATTTCTCACTGGAATTTAGCCCATAACTATTTGAAACAGGGCTTGTTACTCGAAGCCTTGCATCAGTTTTCAGTTCGATTCGCTACCGTGGTGGCTAAAAACTCGGATCTCACTTATCGCTATCTCCCTGTTATAGTTGAACAGTTTTTCTCTACCACCCATTTTGATAGCGATCGGTTACGCGTTGAAGGACATATTGAACGCATTAATGAGGCCTACCGTATTCACTGTAAGGTCAGCCCATACGGCAATGGCAGGGCCGTTATTGCGCAGGCAATCATCATGGTCAGTAAGGTCTACTTCCTTATGGTCAGTAAGGTCTGCTTTCCTAGCTCGTGTTCTGAGAAAGCCGCTCTTCCATTACTAGGCGATTTATGTAAGATTTCCTCCGTAACCGGAGATTCTTGTACTTTTTCCTTTAATGCGCATCACCCGCTTTTTGAGGAACATTTCCTCTCCCGCGCCGTATGTCCTGGTTCACTATTGATTGAGATGGTTCTGGCTTTGATCACGCAGGGTAGGGCGAAAAATATCGCATCTGTTGCGCTGAAAAAAGTAAAGTTCATTGAAGCAGTTTATTCGGAAGATACCTATCAGTTGACCATTAAACAGGATACAAAGTGTGAACCGGGTGGCGTTTTTTATATTCATACGGAAACTAAAAAACGAAGCACTTGCGGTAAGTTTTCTATCAAATATAAAAAGGAGGATGCGTCATGTTTAACATAATAATCTCTTTTATTCCGTGGAGTATTTACTCCTGGGTTATCAATGGAAACGTTTTAACTCTGGTCGAACGCTCTCTCATCTTGACTGTGCTTTTATTATTAATTATTGCTCTGAATATTAAATTTATCCGACAGGGAGAACCCGTGATGATTACGAACATTCTGACATTTATTGTCCTGTTTGTTAATTATTTCGCTGGATGGTCTACACTTTTACTGAACTACCCCACAGTTTTTTGCTATCTGTCACTTGCTCTGGTTTCATTGATGAGCTTGCTGGTAAAGAAACCCTTTACCATTTTTTATGCTCCTGCTGGTGTTTCTGAAGAAAAACGCAAACATATCCTCTTTTATCTCATCAATAAATATATTACATGGATTTGGGTCATCATCTTTTTTGCCAATGGTCTTCTCGGGGCTTTTTTTACATGCTCCCCCCAGCTTTGGTTGGTCACTATGGGTTTAATTTGGGTCGGTATTCTTTTTTCTAAATATCTTCCTAACATCATACAATATTTTTATCGCGTCAAACATCATGGAGCATAATATGTCATTGTTTAACATTCTGACTGGAACCCCTTCATGGGCCTGGATTTTACTTATTTTTCTCATCGCGAGGGGAATAATCGCATTGAAAGATAGAGAAATGAAGGTTTACCGCCTTTTTCTATTGCCGATAATCTTTCTTTTTTTGGGCGCAAGCGATGTGATTAAAGAGCTGGCGTTCCCGCGCTGGGGAGCAGTCTCAATGTTGGCGGGGCTGATGATCGGCGTTGGCGTTGGCTGGTTGCTCTGGCGTGCCACTCCGCGTTTAAAAATCAAAGAGGGAACGGATTTAATTATTCGGCCTGGTACGCCGTTGACGCTGACATTTATTCTTATCGCTTTTGTCATCAAATTCATATTGATTGCTTTTCTCAAGATTGAACCTGATTTGAAATATGCCTTTGATTTTAACCTTCTTTTTGGTCTTTTAAGTGGGTTTACCGATGGTGTGTTCTGGGGCAGCACATTAAATTTATATATAACGTTTCGAAAAAATATAAATTAGTTCCTATATCCTTAGCTGTTAATGCTTCTGTCAAGTATTATGATACAGAAGCGTTCGCTATTTTACGTTGAAACTGCGGCTGCCATACGACTAAGTGGCTTTACGCCTGAGTATGCAAGAGCGGCAGAGTTTGTACAGTCTACGCCATAATATGTGGAGCACTCTTGCGGGAATGAGTGCATTATTATTGCGATATACATGTAACCTTCTAGCTAATATTATATTAGTAAGGCTGTTTTTTGAAGCCGCTTGTAATTACGGTGTGTTTTTAAAGAGAAGGTTCGAACGATGTATCTCTTGCAGTACCAAAAGATTTTATTGAAAATACTGAAAATGGATGTGCAAGACGAACAAACGCTTGCTAAGAATATTGTATCAACAACTGTAGCTGCTTGGGGGCATAATGTTGTACAAAAAAATGCATGGTATGAAGTCCAAAAAACGAATAAAGGCGCATTGCGCTTCTCCTTTAAGAACTGGGCATCTCCTCTTAGTTTAATGAGTTCTCATTATGCATCCTTTACACAAGATTTGCGACGGAAAGACTTTACGGAAAAAATCAATGCGTTTTGTTTAAAAGATCCGAGCTTAATACACCCTTCAATATGGAAGGGGATTTCACAATGTTTGTTGTGATGAAGCAATTGCTATCTCTTGGCATACCACTGGCTGTTGGGTTTATCTCTCAGATGATGATTTCCTTCACAGATGCAGCGCTTGTGGCACATTTAGGCATTCAAGCCTTGAGTGGTACAATGTTGGCTCTGAGTATGTTTAGTTTTGTTATGTTGTTGGGGCTAGGTATTATTACCGCGGTTGCACCAAAACTTGCAGAAAGCTTTCGCAGACAAGATAGATATGCATTGAAGGCATGGTTTGATCAAGGAATATGGCTTTCCCTTTTGATTGGAATGGTGAGTGCTATTATTTTACTCAATACGAGGAATATTTTGTGTCTTCTTGGTCAAGATGAGGCAATTGCTCATATAGCGCAGGAATATAACAGGGGCGCTGCGATAGGAGTGGTGTTTTTTTATCTTTATGTGAATAGCCGCGGATTATTGTCCGCAATTGGTAATCCCAAGCCCTTAACTTGGATTATGCTTACTGCTATCCTCGTGAATTTTCTTATCTCTTGGCTGCTTATTTTTGGTATAGGTCCTGCAAGCGGCTTCGGTGTCTTTGGTGCTGGAATTGCGAGTAGTTTGATCCGTATTTTAATTGTTATTGCAGCGGCAATAATTCTGGCTCGCAATTCTGCTTTTCATTCCTTTCACTTGAATTATTTGAGACCAAAGTTAGAAATTTCACGAATAATAAAATTACTGCGAGTAGGGCTCCCCATTGGTATACGTATTCTTATTGCGGAGGGCTTTCCTTCTGTCATTGCATTTATGATTACGGCTTATGGGGTCCAAGCTTTAGCCGCGCATACGATTGGGATGCGTCTCGATATGCTTATTTCTGTGGTGGCTTTGGGAATTTCCAGCGCAGCCGCAACAATAGCAGCGTGGAATAGAGCAGATGGGAATAATATGGCTCTAAAACAGTTGCGTATGAGTGTCACAGTTTTTGCTGTAGCTTATGTCTTGTTTTTATCAGGAGTTGTTTATCTCTCTTATGAATTTATCCTTACAACCATCTTTGATATTTCTTCAGACAGCGTTGTTGTTTCCTCTTGGGAGTTGCTTCCGCTCATCTTATTGTCTTTTGCTTTTGGCACTTTAGGAGCTATGCTCAATGGCATACTTGTGGGCTTGCTTGATACGTTTTGGTCAACAATTGTTGTAGCAATAAGCTATTGGGGGATAGGCTTATTTGGGGGGACGCTCATGGCGCATTTTTTTGAATATGGCTTTATTGGCTATTGGCTTGGCATGATTGGCGCAAGCTTAATCGTTTCTATCTTTAATTATATGCGCGTGGGGTATTTAATAAAACGCAATCCTATGTTTGGGGCGAAGTGAGTGTTACAAAAGCGCTTGTAAAGCACTAGCTGTGAAGGCATAGCTAACTCACCATCCATAGAGGACGTTTTACTTCTATGGAGATAACAATATAGGTTACAAAACTTTCTTAATCTTGAAAAGAAGTGCCTTTGATTGTAGCCTCAATAGTCTTTATTGAATTTTTAAAATAATATGGATTTATTAAAATCATTCGGCTTCAATTTAAGAGTAAGTTCGGTAGATTAGAACAATTTAATACTGTAAAAAAGGACTAGAAAAAGCATGCTTATATTTATACGCGGTTGAAGAGTCATTTAAAAAAGTTATTGTTTTTATAAGTCATTACATTACAATCAGCGGTGCTGAAGTGCATGCATTTGTTAAAACAATCGCAGCCGCTAACGGTGTTATTCTTGCAAATCCTGTTTATCACAGGTCTTATTCAGAGATTTTGAAGAACGCTTTTGATAATTTAGATTGTAATGCTTTTTTGGATAAAGCTGTTGGTCTTTTCTCTCATGGCAGTACAGCAAAAAATGCGCTACTGTCATGTGAATATTTGATACCAGTTGTGCATACGCTTTATGGACAAGCTCTGCGATATCAAGTTGCTTTGGCTAAAGGTGATTTTGCGTCTGAGAATGCAGGCCGTACATGGAGACTGAACAGCGAAGATGTACGGGCTCGCTGCGCACATCTTGTTGATGAAATGTATAAATTTTAAAATAATAAGGGTGGAGGATATGATCAAGAATGATAAGAAATACCGTTAGTTAGTCGTTGGTGGTACAGGAATATTGGCTCCCTTTTGCCGGTCATTAGGGCTGAACAACGTGATTATCGCAGCGTGTTTTCGTTCTCATCAATCCAAAATTGAGCTATTTCAGACAAGGGCTAAATGTGTATTTTGGGATTATTATTGTAATACGCTACAAGCACAATTTTTAAAAGGGGCACCCCTATGAACGGGCTTGAAATATTGCATATTATGGAGGGTATTCGCCTGCACATGTATTTTTGTGTAGATTGATTAAGCGGCTAGCCTTCTTATCGAAGCCGCCGCGTGTTATTCATGTTTTTGGCTCTAATGCAGAGGGTAAAATAATCGCTGGATGTGCGCATCATAATAAGATTGCTTCTACATCTGTAAAATTATGTCGGAAAAAGCAAACAAATGGCTTGCGGTAGTCAACGAGAAAAGTGTTTATGATCATGTGATTTGTGAGAACCGTATTGAGAAAGAGTTTGTGCAAAATCTCGATAATGCCCCTGATGTAAGATTATTTTTTTAATTGCCAAGGAGTTTTAAAATTGCAACGCTAATTGGCTCTTACACCAGATTGGGCGGTATTAGAGCATGAGAGCGAACAAAACGCATTTTGCGACGCTTGAAATGGGTTTTGAGTGTAGTGCACAGCCAGTGACAAATTGGTGTGAATATAAGCGTACTTTGCCCGAAGCGGCGCATGAGTTTCCAAGTGCTGCGGTGGTTGTTGCAGAATGATTGGTGCATGAAATACTTAACGTGAGCGCGGGGAGGACAGCCAAACTTTTTATATCAAGATAATAAATTGACAAAAGGTGGCTACAAAGTAGCTATAATCCACACTTCTAATATAGGAGGTAAAGTTATGAAAACTAAAAATATATGTATAAACAACTGAAAAAATCAAATTAAGCGGGGTGATGTTACTGTGCTCAAAGCCCGAGCAAGTGAGCAGAAAATGGCTGCTCGAAGCTCCCTTCTGAATTGAGGTTTTAGAATATATAAAGCTGGCAGCTTTATAGCCTTTGGATATATTAATGACGATAGATTATGAAGTTAAAAAGTTGCTCTATGGCTGTGCGGCAATGAGTGGGGTTCGGCTGATTACAGGTTCCTTCCATGCTTTTTTTTCTTGTCTATGGGCGTTAGCATAACACAGTTAGCTTTATTGCAAATTGTGTTTAGCGTAGCTATTTGTATTTTTGAAGTGCCTTGTGGGATTTTAGGAGATAAAATCGGCGTTAAACAAAATGTTATCTTATCATGTTTCTTTTTTTCGCTCTTCTTCTTTTTATGTATCTACGCGCCTAATCTTTCTGTCTTAATTCCGGCAGAAATTATTTATGCTTTAGGCTTTGCTTTATGTTCTGGTGCTGATAGCACATGGATTAAAGGCTTAATCGACGGCAGTGGTTACAAGGGTCGTTTGATTTACCACCAAGTAAACGCCTATAAGCGGGAACTAACGGCATTCATGAATACGGTTGCTGGTGCTCTAGGTGTTCTTATTGTTTTGTGTATGGATAATTATCAGTCGGCATATTATTTTTGTTCTTTCGGATTTCTCGTGCTTGTATTCTTGTTTAGTCGGGTGACGGGGATAGGTATTGCATCCGTTTCGGATAGCCAGCCAATAGACTCAGGTTCTTTGTTGCATGCAACAGAAGCTTTTGCTTATTTAGTTACCTCAAAAATCGGGTTATATTATATATTGATATGTGGTTTTATTGTTGCCGCATTGCAGCCAATATTTCATTTTTGGCAACCTTTTATTTTGGGACAAACAGGAGTATTAGACAATGCAACAGGAAAGACTAAAATTCTTATTCTTGGCCTGTGCTTTGTGTCTTATACTCTCGTAAAATACTTATTTAATCGCTTTGTAATTAAATATCTTATGCAAAAATACGCTCCTATGGCGATAACTTTGTACTCACTAGTCCTGAGTGCTGTTGTTATGCTTGCTCTGCTTCTCGTTGCAAACAGTTGGGCCCCCATTATTTTATTCACCATATTTCACAGTTTTTTTTCTGTCCCTGTGACGCAGTTTGAAGCAGAATTTTTTAAACATATTCAACAAAAGAATGCAAATACGGTTTTATCCATTGTTAGTTTTCTTGCACGTATTTTTGGTATTTTAGCGCTTGTGCTGATTGGTTGGTTGGCGAACAATGTTTGTATAGAAGCAGCTTTTTGTTTCACCTTGCTTTGTATATGTTTAATTATCCCGCTTAATTTGGCTTGGCTTTATGCTGATAAAAAGTTAATAAAAGACGAGAAGGTTTGAAAGTGAAGATACTGTTGAATAGGGACTTGCCTATGACTTACATAAAGACACAGGAAAAAAATAGTGTGTGGGTCACCTTATATGGATTGAGTCGAAATTAAGAGCTGTCCATCGTTTTTAGTAGAGATGCTTACCGATTTGAATGCGCCAAATGATTGTGCGGCTATTAGCCAGAAATATCGCGAACGAGCATATCAAGAAGCTTGTGATATTGATGTTTTGTTAAATAGTGGGCGCGTATTAGATTTTGCAAAAAAAAACGCAAGCTTTTTTAGAGTGCGCGGAGGAAATCCTCGATAAAGCGTATGTCAATCTTACTATTGCTGGTATTAAATATTTAAAACTAGCTGGCCAAGACTATAGTGTGCAAGAATGTTTTGCAAGTAGCTAACTTTTGGCGAATTTAGAGCGTACAGCTCTGGTGAGTGAGAAGAGTGTATATGATCATGTGGTTTATAATTGAGAAAGAATTTGCGCAAAATTAATGATAATGCCTCCGAAGTAAAATTATTTTTTTAATTGCCAAGGAGCTTTAAAATCATGACGCTCGTAGGCTCTTACACGCCGGATTTTGGGGTGTTTAAGAGTGAGAAGGCGCGCAAAAGCTTTATTTTGTACTGGAAACAAAAGGAACGAATAGCGAGTTTGATTTGTGCCTTAAAGAAATGCTGAAGATTAAATGCGGCAAGGCGCATTTTACCGCCCTTGATACTGGTGTGGTGTTTAACGAGGCACCGGTGATGAGTGGGCGCGATTCTAAGCGGGGGATGGTGGTAGAGAAAGTGGGGGGCTGTGGTAGGAGCGGGCGGCACGAATGACGCTGTCTTTAGTTGCGTACCGCCAAGCTAATTTTGTGCTTTGCGAAATTCGCCAAGGCTTTTGGACGTACCGCGTAATAAAATCTTATGAATATTATGCAGAAGGCGCGCAGAAATGGGTGATTGCGTGTCTAGCTTCCCAATGTCGTAATTAAGTACAGCCACATAATGAGATAGCTCTTCAATATCATCAGTCACACTGATACTTTTTCTTTATTTTCAAACAATAATAGGTCAGATGGTAACGATTATGTCCTTTCTATCTGAGAAAAGAGTAGCACCGCTTGCGTATATGCACGAGTAAAAGTCAATCAACATTGGTCTGAGGTAAAAAACGCCAATTATTTCTAATACACCTAAGGATTTCATAGCTTGCTCTAACGGTTTATATAAAGCCGCCATTTTAAAAGGTGGATTGGGTGGCAAATTTATTGGGATATAGGCTTTATGAATCTCTCGAACTAAGCTTTCTACTATGCAGGTCCTAAGGCGTGATTGCATATATGGTCGCATCTGTTGCTGCGTTGTGTAGGCAGAGATCCTAAATTAGGAAAGGAGGGCTGCTCTTTTAATTACAAAGGAAGAATACGGCGCGTAAGTGCAGCAAAATGTATTTTGAGGAGCAGTAAAGGGGTGAGGCATTTGATGTCCAGCGGGTGACGGATTAATTGGAGTATAAGTGGGCATTGCTAGGGTGGAGTTTTTAGTTAAGAATTGCGCTCCGTACGCTATAAGCTCTCTGCATTCTTCATATAGGCGTTGAGATCATCGCCCAATGCAACGTAAAGGGGCTATTTTGCCTTTAACGCTTGTTTGGCTGCTTCCATTAGTGCCGCTGGCTCTATCAGCAATTACGGTGATAATTTCCTCGTCCAAAGAACAGATCAATCGATTGCGTAATAGGGTATATGTGCCTTTTTTGACCGTGTCTTTTTTAAAAAGCAGCTGTTACCTCGTGGCAGGGTTGGGTGTGTCTATATGATCAGCCTGCCAAAGAAAAGGAAGCGTTATCGCGATAGCCACCAATAGTAGTCCAGCGATAAAGGCGGCAGCAAACTGCAATGATATAAAAGAACCAAAGACGCCGACCAAAAAGCTTCCGACCGGTGTTCCAGCATAGCCTATCACTCGAAAAGCAGAATTAGCTCGCCCGAGAAGTTGCTTTGGTGTGAGGCGCTGCCTGAAGGCGGTAACACCAATAAACCATAAGCTTGCTCCAACGCCAGCGATAAAGGTGACGCCCCATACGACGACAGCACTTTTTGAAAAGGCTGGAATCAGCAGCAAGATAACCGTTCCTAAACCGTCAGTGAGAACAGCTAGGCGCACCGGTGCATAGCGTATACGCGGCGCAAATAGGGCGCCTGCCATTGTTCCAAGCGCGTAGGCCGCAAACATCACGCCATATTGGCTGCTATGTAGGCCCAGATACCGACTGTCGGTAACGAAGAAGATGAACGAGGTTAGGAATGCTCCAAATACCACCGATAGAAAGAATGTGAGTAATGTAAGGGAGGTAAGATGCCGATTTGAAAAAATGAAACGAAAGCCGGCAATGATATAACGGAAAGTGATGTTTTCTTTATCAGGTGTTGGCGATGTCGGAACAGCACGGCGAGCGGTAAAAATCAATGTGATAAAAAGCACGATTAAAAGGCCAAGAAATAGCAGTGTGCTATGCGCTAAAATGCTGCTTGTTATGACAGGGGCAAGAAAATAGGAGACCCCGAAATCTAAAAACAAGACAATAGAGTAGAAGGTCATCAATCGCTCTCCCTCCATGATAAGTGGTGGAATCGTCATTATATAAGCTTCGGCAGAAACGACGATGAATCCAGCAATGGTTGCATAGAAGAAAATTTGTTCGGCTGGAGCAATCTGTATCATGAGCAGTACGAACAGGACAATATGCAGTAGCATGAAGATGAAGAGAGCCGAGGTGGCAAGTTTTATTTTGTCGCAGCGATCAAGTAAAATGCCTGCAAGGATGCCGAAAATTGGCCACGCTAATGAAAAGAGACCTTGCGCCCAACTTACTCCGACTACGCCATATCCAGATTGTCTTGCTAATAGCGGGATGGCAGTGCGCAAAGCACCGCTGAGTAAGGCGAGCAGACTAACGGTTAGGCAAAAATAGCGTATGTTCTTGTTGGCAAAAAGCGTGAACATTCTGTTCTCCTTAACGTGAACATTCTTTTCTCCTTAAGATGCCACACAGGTTTCCGCTGGTCCATCAAGTACGGCGGTTGTATTCAGCATGTTTGAGACATAGCCGTCCAAGATATTCCTATCTGCCTGAGGTAGAAGAAAATACATAAGGTTGGAATACCATTGCCAACCACGCTGAGTCAGCTGGAGATTGTTATCACTTTCTGCGATGAGACCTGCACCTATGAGCTGTTGTAGGTTATTGTAAACGAAAGAGGGGAGTGCGGTCCAGTCAATTCTTTCTTTTTTGGCATAACCGTTATAAGGTAGCCGCATACACAAAGCCTTGGAGGCTTGTTGCTCCGCTGATACCCAATTGTAGTATACTTTGGATTTGCCTTTAAGTTGTATGTCGGTAATGTATCCGCTTCGACAGGGATTGGTTCGTGTGACGAGTGAGCCGAGAACCGACAGTGCTGACGCCCCGAAGCCAACCACATAATCGTCATGATAACCATGCAAATATTTGTGATAGCGGAAATAATTAGCTGAACTCGTTTTAGCGAGCGTTAGAGGAGTGTCATTGGCAATTTTGATATAGGAATGCCCATTACACGGCGCATAGCCGCAGCTGCGCATAACGATGTCGCTAAATAAGCGAAGCATCTGTCGATGCTGTAGGCTGGATGGCTTTAGCCCTTTTTGTGCGTAAGACTTATGCAGTTGCGACGTGATAGCCAGATTGTTGATTGCATAGAGGTTGATGGTTTCAGGATGAAGCTCGCTGGCTTGCTTCAAATCGTATAATAGTTCTTCGGCTTGCTGGCTGTGCATGCCATATAGTAGGTCGAAACCGACATGTCCAATGATCTCTTGTGACCAAGCCACGGTATTGTTGATTTGTTCACGTGTTGAGGTGAGGTTAAACAATGATCGGAAACGCTCAATGAAACTCTGTATACCGAAGCTGATCCGGTTAACGCCGATCTCACGGGCAGCATAAAGTTTATCACGTGTGACGCTCTTCGGTTCGCTTTCCGGTGTAAACTCGGTTAAGGAAGAGAGCTCAAATTCGCCATGCAATACTTTTCCGATGTGTCGGATATTATCTGCAGACAAAAGCGACGGTGTGCCGCCCCCTATATAGATGCTGCGGATGGGCCCTCTAAGCGAGCGAATGAAATTTCCTTTGGTTCTGATCTCTGTGGTAAGCGCTGACATATAAGATTCGATTTGCTTAACGTGCTTGTAGGCCCCTTTCTGAAAGGGACAGAAGGAACAGATGGTTTCGCAAAAGGGAATATGCAAATAAAGAGAAATGGTACGCGCTTGTGGAATCTGCTTACTTTGCGCTAGTTTATTAAAGTCTAGGTAATCGTAAAATTCATTTGAAATAGTGCGAAATAACGGATATGTGAAGTTGTAAATCGGCTTGAGTTGATCGAACTTCACAAAAGGATGATCCACAAGTTGCATAGCTTACCTCCCCCAATTTCTTAACTTGCACTACATTACTGACGGGCGACTGGTGACCCAATCACCCGAGTGTATTACCAAAGATTTTCACGGAACATAATGAATCCTCCTTTTGTAGAAGTTATATGTATTATACATATAACTTATTATATGAACAGGCTAGCTTGTTTAAGAGGCAATGTAAAGATAAAAATATAAAAAAACTTTCTCTTGCTGCCTTATGGTCTGATATTGTAATTGGTATCCTGTTTTACGTGGTCGGGCTATGAATGCCTAGGGCGAGAAAAAGCAGGGTATTTTAATGGACATGCGGGGCATCATTGTTATGTTGCTGGGACTTGGAATTTGCGTCTGGTTATGAAATGTCATTAGCGCAAAAAGATGGTTTTAAAGGTAGAGATATATTTTTTAATATCCCTGTAAAACTTCGAGAAGAGATAGAATTATCTATTAGAAAACATATAAATGTCCAGTGTGATAATATTATCGAATTACATGACATCATCGCTCTTGCCCGCCATTTTGACATATTGCCTAAAATCTCATTGAGATTGTGCCATGTACTGGCAAACGGGGATAGATCGCGTTTTGGTATGACTGCGGCGGAGTTACGTGCCGCATTATCTTTGCTAGAATCCAATAGGATTAGGCTTAATGGGGTGCCTTTGCATGTGGGCTCTCATTTGAATTCGACTGAGTTAATAGTATCCACCTTAACTAAGGCTAGAAAGGATATTTACGCATTGAAGGATCAAAAAAGTTTTATCAGTCTAGGCGGGGGATATCCGACTTCCACAGCGTTTTGCGATGCCGTGACGGTCAATGACGAATACCCTCGCAAAATTTATGAGGCATTATCACAATTGGGTTGTGATTTACATAAGCTTACGGTAATTATTGAACCTAGGCGTATTATATCTGAAGATTATGGTTATTTATTTTCAAATATTAGCTCTATAAAAGAGCAGAATGGTACGAACTTAATTACAATCTGGGCTCTGGGGATGTGTACTCAATCTACACAGTATCACTAGATCATAAGTCAAAGTATGTGAAAGCAACTGATACAAAAAAGATTTTACGATGGTGGAAGATCGACGATGAAGGACGTTAGTTCAAAGGAAATTGATATTATTGTGTTCTCATATCCTGATTTTTTGGCTTTTTAGATATAAATAACAAACCTCCTAGTGGGCTGGAGACTATCAAATGTTGGATCCCGCATGGCGCAATTAGCAAAAAATCCTATCTATTGGATTTGGTATGCTCTACTGTATTTTCAGCCCTAAATATTGTGTGCGAAGTGCAATGTCAAGCGGTGGGAATTGATATAAGTGCAGAGTCTATAAGTATCCGCTCAGAACAAGGTTGATAGCTCTATTATGCAGGGGATGGTTAAGTTTCATGTCGGAAATGCTAAGCGTATGTCTTGTCCTGAAAATACATTTACGCATATTACGGCGGGGTGAGTGTTTGTAAGCACTAGCTGTAAAGGCTACTCACCATCCTAGGGTGTTTACTTCTATGTGGATAACAATAGAGTTACAAAACTTGCTTCATATTAAAAGAAAAGTTTTTTTTCTTTTAATTAAGCATTACTACAATCAAAAGGAAATTAAATATCTCGCCTTTATTATTCTCGCCAATGTTTGCTTATATATGATTATTTGAATCGGAATTAGGTTACGTACAATATGGTATTTCTCGCTGTTTTATATAAGAAGAAGGTTCGCACCGATGTATCGCGTGCAATATCAACTTTTTCACTATGGTGATAGGATAGCTTGTTGAGCGTAAAGTTCTTTTACCTTGATAGATCTTATAGTATTCTTCAAAAATATCAGTTGATAATTTTTTTTCGTGTCGTTTATGCAGGGGCTGATACTATAAGAATAGAACTTGATTGTTTGTAAAGTTGGTATGTTATGGCTGTAAAAAATGGTAAACAAACGAAAAGTAAAAATTTTAAACCTGTCTCTCGTTTTCTCAAAAGTTTACGTGGTGTGCGCAATTGGGAACAAGTTTCACAATGGCTTGCTTTCCGTAAGGTAGAGGATATTGAATGTATTACGCCTGATCAAGCAGGGGTACCACGGGGCAAGATGATGCTTTCTAAAAAATTTACATCGGAAACATCATTGGCATTGCCTTCAGCAGTTTTTATGGCAACAATTTCAGGGGATTATCCTGAAGATGGTCATGGTTTTGAATATCCTAAAGCAGATGGTGATTTACGCCTTGAGCCTGATCTTTCTACGTTAAGCATTGTTCCATGGGAAGATGCTCCCACAGCACAGGTGATTTGTGATCTTGTGTATCAAAATGGTCAGGTTGTGGATTACACACCACGCAATGTTTTACGAACGGTAGTTCATTTTTACACAAAAATGGGTTTAAGCCCTGTTGTTTCACCAGAAATTGAGTTTTATTTGGTACAAAAAAATCCCGATCCTGATTATCCGTTAGTTCCACCGGTTGGTCGTTCTGGGCGTTCAATTGGTGGTGGACAGGGGTATTCCATTGCCGGTGTGAATGAATTTGATGATTTGATTGATGATATTTATCATTTTTCAGAGGCACAAGGATTGGAAATTGATACCCTCATTCATGAAGAAGGAGCAGGTCAGTTTGAAATCAATTTACGTCATGGTGATCCTATTGAATTAGCGGATCAAGTTTTTATGTTTAAACGAACAATTCGTGAAGCTGCACTAAAACATAATATGTATGCAACTTTTATGGCAAAACCCATTCAAGGGCAGCCGGGTTCTGCTATGCATATTCACCAATCGGTTGTTGATAAGAAAACCGGTATGAATATTTTTACACAGGAAAATGGTGAAGAAAGTATCTGTTTTCGCCATTTTATTGGTGGATTGCAAAAACATATGCCAGGGGTACTTGTGATGCTTGCGCCTTATGTGAATTCTTATCGACGTCTTGTCCCTGATAATTCGGCTCCTGTTAATTTGAGATGGGGATATGATAATCGTACTACAGCTTTTCGAGTTCCCCGTTCTGCTCCTCAAGCGCGGCGTGTTGAGAATAGACTTCCTTCATCAGATGCGAATCCCTATTTAGCCCTTGCAGCTTCTCTAGCGTGTGGTCTTATTGGTTTGCAACAAAAAATTGAGCCGGATGAGCCAGCAACAAATAATGTAAACGCTGATAATATTGAGTTACCGCGTGGACTCATTGAGGCAGTCAATTTGTTTGAACAAGATACAGCGATACGTGCTATTTTAGGGGATGTGTTTGTCAGTACTTATGCTGCAATCAAACGACAAGAGTTTGAAACTTTCATGGAAGTAATTAGTCCGTGGGAGCGTGAATATCTTCTGCTGAATGTTTAAATTTTATGACGATGATTGATTATAATTCAATTTCTCCAGGAATTTCTTGGTATGAAGATACTTTAAAAGAACGTCCCTCTTATCCTTCTTTTTGTGAAAACAGACAGTGTGATGTGGTCATTATTGGAGGCGGATTTACGGGTCTGTCGGCTGCTTATCATTTAGTCAAGGCTGGAGTAGATGTTGTTTTATTTGAAGCATCACGTTTTGGTGATGGTGCTTCAGGGCGCAATGGTGGACAGCTGGGAACAGGGCAACGGCAATGGGTAGAAACATTAGAAAAAAAGTATGGTTTTGAGCGAAGTAAGGCTCTGTTTGATTTAGCAGAAGAAGCTAAAAGAGATATTTTATCTTTATGCGCGATGCCTAATTGTTCGTGTGATTTGATAGGAGGACAGCTTTCTGTGACACATAAAAGGCGTGAGCTTCTCTCTTATCAACGGCATATTGAGGTGATGCAGCGTTATGGCTATCATGCGCTTACTTTTATGGATAGGGCAGAAACATCTAGGCGACTTGGATCGTCTTTTTATTGTGGTGGTATTTATGATGCGGATACCGGCCATATAAATCCCTTAAAATTGATTATTGGATTGGCAAAAAAAGCTAAAGATGTTGGTGCTAAGCTTTATGAGAAGTCACAAGTAACGACCGTAAGGCGCACGGGAGCCCATTGGAAAGTGATAACAGAAAAAGGCAGTGTAACAGCAGAGCATGTGTTACTTGCAACAAATGGGTATAAACTTGGTCTGGAGCGTTTTATTGAAAAAAATATTGTTTCTATTCGTTCTTATATTGGAGCAACGGACCCATTACCAAAGCACAGTTCAATTCTCGCAGGCGGGGAATCGGTTGATGATTCCCGTTTTATGGTTCGCTATTTTCGCAAAAGCGTTGATAATCGTCTCTTATTTGGTGGCGTAGAAAGTTATGATAATAAACATCCTTTAAATTTAGATGAACGTATAAAACGGCAAATTGCTGAAGTTTATCCTCAATTACACTCTATCAATTTAAGCCATTGTTGGGGAGCAACGGTTGCCATTACAGTTGAGCGCATGCCCTATGTTCGACAACTTTTCTCAAGGATGACTTATTGTGGTGGTTATTCAGGGCATGGCGTTATGCTGGCTCCTTTCATAGGAAAATTATACGCAGAATGGTTGACTGGAAAATATGAACGTTTTTCCTATTTCCAAGACTTGAAGATTTCATCTTTTCCGGGGGGAAGAGTTTTGCGTTATCCGCTTATATTTTTAGCAATGCGTTGGTTTTCTTTAATGGATCGTTTTTGATGGAAACATTGCTTGAAATGAAGCAAATTAATGGCTTCTTTAGTATCTGTTTGCTTTAATGAGCGAAGCTTTTATAAGTGATATGGGATTTCATAATCGAATAGAAAAATAAACAAGTTCATGGTGCATAAAATTATTCCAGTTTCTTCTTTTGATTGTATTGTTTTTGGTGGCAATGGTGATTTGGCGTCGCGCAAGCTTTTGCCGGCTTTGTATCATTGTCAGTGTGTTGGTCAATTCAGTGAGCCAACACGTATTATTGGGGCTTCCCGCACTCCCTTAAGTCATGAAGAATATCAAAATTTTGTCCGCACTTCTTTAGAAAAACATATCCATCCAAAAGATCTCAATTCAACAGAACTCAATCGTTTTCTTGCACGTTTAAGCTATGTTTCTGTTGATGCTTCCTCAAATCGAGGGTGGGAGGATTTAGCTCTCCTTCTGTCACGAGATTCAGCGAATATTCGAGCTTTTTATTTGGCTGTTAGTTCGTCACTTTTTGCTGATATTGCGATGAAGTTGGGAAAAAATGATTTGGTGACACCACAAACACGGATTATCATTGAAAAACCAATTGGTTGCGATGTAAAAACAGCTGTTTCACTTAATGATGCATTTGCAAGCGTCTTTAATGAAGAGCAGATCTTTCGTATTGATCATTATCTTGGGAAGGAAACTGTTCAAAATTTAATGGCATTGCGGTTTGCTAATACACTTTATGAACCGCTATGGAACTCCAACTATATTGATCATGTTCAAATAACCGTTGCTGAATCTTTAGGGTTAGAGGGGCGTACAGAATATTATGAAAGCACTGGTGCTCTACGGGATATGGTCCAAAACCATATGCTGCAATTACTTTGTTTGGTTGCGATGGAAATACCATTTACCAACAGTGCTAATGCTGTGCGCGATGAAAAACTTAAAATTTTACATTCTTTAACACCGCTTGATGTACATAATGTAGGACAGCATACTGTACGTGGGCAGTATCTTTCTGGTCTATCAAATGGTATATCTGTAGAGTCTTATTTCGATGATCTGGGAAGAGTGAGTAAGAGTGAAACATTTGTAGCGCTTAAGGTTAAGATTGATAACTGGCGTTGGGCTAATACGCCTTTTTATTTACGAACAGGTAAGCGCATGTTCACGCGAATGTCTGAAATTGTTGTGGTTTTTAAACCTATTCCTCATAATATTTTTAATGTGGATTTAGATGAAATTTTTTCTAATCGGCTTGTGATTCGTCTCCAACCTGATGAGGGTGTGAAACAATGGTTGATGATTAAGGATCCAAGTTACGGCGGTATGCGGTTTCGTCACATTCCATTAGATATGAGTTTTGCTTCCGCATTTTCTGAACGTAATCCTGATGCTTATGAACGTTTATTAATGGATGTTATTCGTGGAGATCAAACGCTGTTTATGCGTCGTGATGAAGTTGAGGCTGCTTGGCGTTGGATTGATCCAATCATTAAGGGATGGGAAGCAATAAAACAGCCTTTTCACAGTTATAGCGCTGGTTCGTGGGGGCCATCTGCTTCAACGATTCTCATGGAACGTGATGGGCGTATATGGAACAATTTAGTTTAGAGCAATAAGTATGTATAG
This sequence comes from Bartonella sp. CR84HXZ, assembly GCF_042194535.1. NCBI lineage: Bacteria > Pseudomonadati > Pseudomonadota > Alphaproteobacteria > Hyphomicrobiales > Bartonellaceae > Bartonella > Bartonella sp. CR84HXZ. Next base: position 41,537 of record NZ_JBHIMY010000004.1, read on the forward strand.
AATGAATATTGACCGTTTAGATTTTGAAACCCCTCAGACTTTAGCCTTGGCATTAGCAGATCGAGTAGCCGCAGAACTTAGTGTATCTGTTCTTGAGCGTAAGAGAGCAGTTTTAGCGGTGTCTGGTGGTAAAACACCAGAATTGTTTTTTCATTATTTGTCAAAAGCGGATATTGATTGGCAAAATATCATTATCACTTTGGTCGATGAACGTTTCGTTCCTACACACGATGAACGTTCAAATGAGCATATGGTACGGTGTCATTTGTTACAAAATTTTGCCGAAAAAGCACGTTTTGTAGGGCTTTATCATAAAGCGATTACTGCTGAACTTGCTGCTTTTTCAGCGGCGAGTCGTATTAATACTTTGCCTAAACCCTTTGATGTTGTTGTTTTAGGAATGGGGGGTGATGGACATACGGCTTCTTTTTTTCCTGATGCTGATCGTTTAAAGCAAGCGCTTGATCTGCGAACACAAGCACTTGTTTTGCCCCTTCATGCTAAGAGTGCTGTTGAGCCAAGACTCTCACTAACTTTGCCAGTTATTATGCAGTCTCGTTGTATTATTCTCCATATCGAAGGTTTTCAGAAACGCGATTGTTTTGAAAAAGCTTGTCAAGATGGATCTGAAATAGAAATGCCTATTCGGGCAGTTTTGCGTAATTCCCCTCATCTTGTGCAGGTTTATTGGTCGCCTGCAGATAATGAAATAAGTGAATTAGAATATGAGAGACAAGGTGAATAAAAACGTAATCTCTCTCAATGAATGAGGGGAAGCAACAATGAAAGAGGGAGGGGAATATGGCACTTTCCAAGACAATTGCCACAGTTACACGAAGGATTTATGAACGTTCTCGATCAACACGAGAAATTTACTTAGATCGTATTACGAAAGCACAAGTTCATCGCCCCAAACGAAGTTTTTTAGGATGTGCCAATCAGGCTCATGGTTTTGCTGCTTGTGGTGCAATAGATAAAGAGCGTTTGAAGGGAAATATCGTTGGGAATATTGGCATTATCACGGCATATAACGATTTACTTTCAGCTCATCAACCTTTTGAAAAATTTCCTCACTTAATTAAAGAGTCGGCCCGTATGGTTGGTGGTGTTGCACAGGTTGCAGGTGGTGTTCCCGCGATGTGCGATGGTGTTACGCAGGGAAATGCGGGGATGGAGCTTTCCCTTTTTTCGCGTGAAGTAATTGCAATGGCGACAGCTATAAGCTTATCACACGATGTCTTTGATGCAGCATTGTATCTTGGGGTGTGTGATAAAATTGTACCAGGTTTATTGATTGGTGCACTAACATTTGGTCATTTACCAGGAATTTTTATACCAGCTGGTCCTATGACAAGTGGTCAAGGTAATGATGAAAAAGCGAAGATACGTCAACTTTACGCGGAAAATAAAATAGATCGCCAAACACTTCTAGCATCAGAAGCACGTTCTTATCATGGACCAGGAACATGTACATTTTATGGAACAGCTAACTCTAATCAGGTGATACTGGAGATGATGGGGCTTCATATGCCGGGAGCTTCTTTTGTTAATGCGAATACACCGTTGCGTGATGCTTTAACAAAAGAAGCCACGAAACGTGTACTTGAAATGACAGATCTTGGTGATCATTATAGGCCACTTGGTATGATCATTGATGAGCGTTCTTTTGTAAATGCCATTGTAGGATTAAATGCAACAGGAGGTTCTACCAATCATACGATTCATTTGATTGCTATAGCTGCTGTTTGCGGTATTAAATTGACATGGCATGATATTGCAGAAATTTCATCCGCTGTGCCTCTTTTAGCGCGCATTTATCCTAATGGTTTAGCGGATATCAATCATTTTTATGCTGCTGGGGGGATGGGATTTATTATTCGCGAGCTTATCGAGGCAGGTTTAGTACATGAAGATGTTTCTACGGTTTTTGGTAAAGATCTCACTGCTTATGCAATTGAAGCAAAGCTTTCTGCTGATGGTCATGTGGTGCGTGAAGCGGCTCTCAAGGAAAGTGGTGATCATAAGGTGTTAGCAGGGTGGAGAAAGCCATTTCAGCCTGACGGTGGTCTTCGTGTTTTATCGGGAGATTTGGGAACAGCTATTATAAAAGTTTCCTCTGTTAAACCAGAGTATTGGCAGATTAAAGCACCAGTCTTTGTTTTTAATGATCAAGAGGAACTACAAAAATCTTTTAAATCTGGAGTGTTGTATGATAAAGATTTTATCGCTGTCATTCGCTATCAAGGACCAAAAGCCAATGGTATGCCAGAGCTTCATAAATTAACGACCATTTTAGGCGTTTTACAAGATCGCGGTCAAAAGGTAGCATTGATAACCGATGGGCGTATGTCAGGGGCGTCAGGAAAAATTCCTGCTGCCATTCATGTGACACCGGAAGCAATGGATAATGGCCCCATTGCACGTTTGCAGGATGGTGATATTGTTTTTCTTGATGCTCATGAGGGTAAACTAACTCTTTTGGAGGATTTAGCAAAATTTAACGCGCGAAAAATCATACCTCCTGATCTTTCAAAAAACGAACATGGTGTTGGACGCGAACTTTTTCATGTTTTTCGTCAATCCGTTAATCGTGCAGATCAAGGGGCATCTGTTTTTATGACATGAAAAATGCAAAAATAAACAAGCTTAATCATGTACAATAAAACCATATACAAGGAATTGTTACAATTCTTAGAATTTTGGTATAGGCAGATTGTGTGATCGCGCGGCGGCTTTGAGTGTATTAACCATAAGCATGGCAATTGTCATTGGTCCAACGCCTCCTGGAACAGGGGTAATCGCAGCAGCTTTTTCTTTTACGTTTTCAAAATCGACATCACCAACAAGACGTGTTTTCCCTACACCTTTTTCTGGTGCAGCAACGCGGTTAATACCAACATCAATAACAATTGCACCATTTTTTATCCAGTCTTTTTTAATCATTTGTGGGCGGCCTACAGCTGCGACTAAAATATCAGCGCTTCGACACACATCATCAAGGTCACGGGTACGACTATGGGCAATTGTCACAGTGGCATTGGCTGCTGTTAAAAGGGCAGCCATAGGTTTTCCAACAATATTAGAGCGTCCAACAACGACAGCATCAAGTCCAGATAAATCTTGCCCACAGTGTCGTTCAATCATCATCATGGCACCAGCTGGTGTGCAGGGAATAATCGCATCTTCAAGTGCATTTGCCGCGAGTTTTCCTACATTAATATAATGAAAACCATCAACATCTTTTTGGAAAGCAACGGCTTGTGTTATGCGATTTGTATTCATATGAGCAGGGAGAGGCAACTGTACCAAAATACCATGAATTTTTGGATCAGAATTTAATGTTGCAATAAGTTGAAGGAGTTCTTTTTCTTGCGTTTCTTTAGAAACGACATGTTTGATTGAAAGAAACCCACATTCTTCGGCTTTTTTATTTTTTGAGGTGACATATACTTGACTTGCGGGATCATCTCCAACGATAATAACAGCGATACTAGGTTGTATATTATAGTGATGGCGGAGATTTATTGTTTCGGCCTTAACTTTCGCAATAATCTCTTCAGCAAGTTTTTTTCCATCGATAATATTATTCATTCAGAGATCCTTTCGGTAAGGCTGTTTGTTTTTTTGTAAAGCATTTTCTAATAATACGATAGAGTTTTATAGCAATATTCATGTGAGAACAGTAAGAATGGTTTTATAATGTTGTGGATTTATAGTTTTGAAGACTTTTAAATAATTGCTTTATAAAGAAGCAGCAACATTGCTGTTTGAATAAATTTTGGATAAAGAACAAAAATAATGAAGATACAAAGTGGATATAGTGAATTATAGGGTTATAAAAACTTTTTATAATCATTTAAGTTTGTTTTTAATCTGTTATAGGGGGGGATAAATATAGAGGGATATTGTGCGCATCAGAATAATAAAATTTTTGAGCGGAATTTTTATTACAATTATCTTTTTATTTGGAGTGGGGATTCTCGTTTTACCTTATCTTATCTCTACAGATGCGATTCGTATTCGTTTAGCGCAGGATTTGAGTGTATGGACCGGTTACAATGTGCAATTGCGTGATCCACCGCGGTTACATCTTTTTCCTTATCCTAAAGCATTTCTTTCTGGCGTTACTTTAACATCAAAAATGGATGATGTTGCGCCATTAATGGAAGCTGAATCAATAGAAGTTGATCTTTCTGTCGTCGATCTTCTTTGGGGACATGTTTCTTTTTCAGAGACGCGGATTATGCGTCCTCAATTTGTTATGGAAAAGCCTGTTAAAACAATAGCAGATTTTTTTGATCGGTTTTCTCGCTCACAAGGTGCATTAGGGTTGGCAATACGCAATACGCGTGAAATATTAAAACATAATCCTGAACATCCAGAGATAGAGCACCTTTTAAAACAACCTTTTGGGCGGATTGTCATTAAAAATGGTGTTCTTGTGTATCACGATAGTTTTTCGGGGATGGCAGAAAAAATAACAGGATTAAATGCGACTTTACATTGGCCGGAATCGACTCAGGAAGTACGGTTACGTGCAGATGCGCGTTGGCGCGGAGAATTTACAAAGTTATCAATTGATGCTTCTCAAGCATTGCTGCTTCTTGCAGGAGGAAAAAGTCATATTAGGGCAAGTCTCAATTCTGTACGTGGGGGAATAACTTTTACAGGAAAGGCTCGGTTATCTGAATATTATATTTTTGACGGAAAAGTATCGATGCGTTCTCCGGGATGGAATCAGACATTGTCTTGGGTTGGTGGAAATCAGTTTTGGGGACATAAATTTAAAATACCCATTGTATGGGAATCTCATTTTTTAGCGCAGCCAATGCATATTCAAATGAACAATGTTACATTTACGATGGGGAAAGCCAATGCGCGAGGAGCTTTAAAACTCGATTTTCAAGATTATGTACCAAATGTTATGGGCTCGTTAGCCTTTGATAACCTAGATCTTAGCCTCTTGGGTTCAATGTTTTTTTCAGGTAAAAAGAAAAATTCCTTCTTTGATATGACAATTTTTGATCGTATTGGCGTGGATATACGACTTTCTGCGCCACAAGCTAAAATAGGAAATATTTCCCTCACAAATTTAGCTGCTGCAATACAAATAAGAAATGGGCATGGTATTTTTGATCTTGGACATGCGAATATTTTTGGTGGATCCGTGCAAAGTAATATTGAAGTTACGCCAGCTGGACAGAAAGTGCGTATAGGAGGAAATATTTCAGGTGCTTCTATTGATATGCAGGAGACTTTAGAAACCTTGGGATTGATTCCATTTATACAAAGCAAAACGAATTTTACTGCAACGATACGAACACTTGCTGATTCTTGGCGAGAAATTTTTACGCAAATGCAGGGTGAATTAACACTGAAGATGTCTTCTGGTCGGCTCTTAGGATATGATTTGAATGAATTACAAACAAGACTTTTAAATAAACAACAATTTCTTTTAATGACTAATGATACTTTTTCAACAACATTTGATCACTGGGATATTCAGACAAGCTTTTCAGAAGGTATGATGAAGGTGACAGAGTCATTAATGCGTACAGCAGACTTGAGCTTATCCATTCAAGGAACCGTTGCAACTGATATCGCGCAAGGGAAGCAGAATGAATTGATATTACAGGCACAACTACGCAAAAACTATAGATCAGAAACTTTATGTAAAGATGTCCAATGTCTCGCTAATAGCCTTGCATGGCCTTTTACATTTTCTCTACGCTCTAAAGGGCAAAACCATGGTAATTTTTGGGTTACAAAAGACATTGACGCAGATTGAGAATTGTTTTTTATCTATATAGCACTCTATCTTATAATAGTAATTCGTCTTTTTGCAACTTAAAATTGTCTTTTAATTTAAATCAGAGGTCCCACTCTATCGGAAGATTTTCTCATTTTAAATCCGTTCGTGGTGAAGCAGTAAAAATCGTTCTCTCCGTCATAAGTGTGGTTGATATAGATAAATGATTGAAGAGAGGAATAAAAATCCTTCTTATGGAATCTTTCAAATACAAGAAATTCATAATATTGATGCAAATCTTATAAAAGTTTCTAAAAAACATTAAATTTTTAAGGGGGATGTCGGCCAGTGCTTACTGAATCCCAGAAGAAATACCATAACCATCTTTGGTAATTGTATGCTTCCCATCTGCTCCAACAGAACCAATTCCCACTGTAATCAAAATAAAGGCTAAGAGGGTTGTAATCGTAATAATTGTAGCTTTTTTAGCAGACATATTTTTCCTCCACGGATGCATCAATGACTGAATGCAAAGATGAATGGTGCATTATTTAAACTTTTATGAAAGTAGAATCACTTAAGGATCTATAAGTTCCTATTATTATCTCATAAAGCTAAAAAAACTCTATATTTCTTTAATATATTATAGTTCTATAGATATAATTTTTTCTTTTTGCTATATATTTTTCTTTATTTTTTCGATGACGATAGTGAGCATTGGCAAAATTTTTATGCGCATAAATTATAAACTTAAAAGATTATTTATACGACAGACATTGGCTTTGAATGAAGAAATAAAGATAGAGGGGGCACAAGCTTCTTATCTTGTGCACGTTCTGCGTATGAAAGAAGGAGCAGAAATTTTACTTTTTAATGGACAGGATGGTGAGTGGCTTGCTAAACTTATCATTGTTAAGAAAAAATTTGTTGTGGTTCAACTTATCCATCAAGAAAGATTACAAACGACGCATTCCAATCTTATTTATTGCTTTGCTCCACTCAAAAACGCTCGGTTGGATTATATGGTGCAGAAAGCTGTTGAAATGGGGGTATCGACTTTGCAGCCTGTTATAACGCATCATACGCAGGTTACGCGTATCAATATGGCGCGTATGGAAGCCAATGTTATTGAAGCTTCTGAACAGTGTGGCATTTTATCTCTCCCTGAATGCGTATCTGCTCTATCATTAGCAGAACTTTTAGTACGGTGGGATGAGACACAGCCTTTATTTTTTTGTGATGAAGAGCATAAATCGCATAATCCATTACCTTCTTTTAAAAAGCGTGACGTTACAACACCTGGTATTCTTATTGGACCAGAAGGTGGCTTTAGTGAAGAAGAGCGGAGCTTTTTAAAAAAACATCCTTTTGTAGTTCCAATATCATTAGGTCCGCGTATTTTACGCGCTGACACTGCCGCTGTTGCTGCTTTGGCTCTTCTTAATGCTACCGTGGGGGATTGGGCAATGGATTGAGAAATCTGTAAAATCATTCTAAACAGTTCATTTAAGATGATGATACCAATGATAGGATACGATAAGTTATGGCGCTTGATATAACTGATGAAAGTGAAATTTATAACTTAGATTCCTTGGTTAGCTATTTCCAAGGGGGGTATAAAGCAGAAGATGATTGGCGTATCGGTACAGAACATGAAAAGTTTCCGTTTTATAAAGATGGTTTTCACCCTGTTCCTTATGAAGGAGAGAGGGGAATCCAAGCGCTTTTAGAGAGGATGCAAAGCGCCTTAGGATGGAAACCTATTTTAGATGAAGAGAATATTATTGGGCTTGTAGGATCAGTTGATCAGGGAGCCATTTCTTTGGAACCTGGAGGACAATTTGAATTATCTGGTGCACCATTAAAATCAGTAGGCCATACATATCACGAGTTGATGGAGCATTTAACTCTTCTCAAAAAAATTGCAGAACCATTGGGTATAGGTTTTCTAGGTCTTGGAGCTAGTCCAAAGTGGACTTTAGCTGAAACGCCGCGAATGCCTAAATCACGTTATCAGATTATGACTGATTATATGCCTAAAGTGGGGCATAATGGTCTTAATATGATGTATCGCACATCAACAGTTCAGGTTAATCTTGATTTTTCATCTGAAAGTGATATGCGGCGAAAAATGCAAGTATCTATGAAGTTACAGTCCATTGCAACAGCATTATTTGCAAGTTCACCTTTTACAGAAGGACGCCCAAATGGCTTTTTGTCGTGGCGTTCTGAAATTTGGCGTAATACGGATAATCAGAGGACAGGCGTTCTTCCCTTTATATTTTCTGAGCGTTTTGGTTTTGCTGATTATGTTGAATGGGCTCTTGATGTTCCAATGTATTTTGTTGTGCGTGATGGTCGTTATTATGATTGTACACATATAACATTTCGTCAGTTTATGAATGGAGCATTAAAAGGACAAGTTGCAAATTCAATTCCAAACATGGGAGATTGGATTAATCACTTATCAACGTTATTTCCTGAAGTCCGCTTAAAAAGATTTTTAGAAATGAGAGGAGCTGATTGCGGTTCTTGGAAGCGCATTTGTGCGTTGTCGGCTTTTTGGGTCGGGCTTCTTTATGATAGGGAAGCACTTAATGAGGCAGAAGCTTTGACAAAAGATTGGTGTTTTGAAGAAGTTTTAGATGTGCGCCAACGCGTTCCTAAAGAAGGGTTAAAAACTCCTTTTCGTCAAACTATTCTTTTAGAGTTAGCACGACAAGCTCTTGCTATTGCCCGCAAAGGCTTAAAAAATCGCAAACAGTATGATACGAATGGTTTTGATGAAACAAATTTTCTTAATCCTTTAGAAGAGGTTGTTGCAATGGGACAAACAGATGCTGAAAAATTTTTGTCTTATTACTATTCTATTTGGAATGAATCTGTAGAACCTTTATTTTTAGAATGTGCCTATTAAATTTGAAGAAAAGAGACTTCCTACTTTTTAAAAAATGCATATCACCGTGGTGGCTCATTCACTCATTTGCTCTAGAGAGCATACCCTGCCTTTCTTTTAACATTTCTCATAAAGGGTACAATACAAAAATCTCTTGGGCAGTGTGATTTTTATACCCAATAATATCACGATATTTCCGTAATCTTAATGTTGTACCTTTGTGCTAAAGATAGCTCATAAAAGATATACTTAAGCTTATTATCAAACATTTTTTATTCACATAGCTCATCCCACTTATGAATAGGTCTGAAAATAATATTTTTCACTTTTAAAAGGGATAAAAAATATAATTTGCGTTTAATAGTCCGTTATTATAATTCAATGTACGATGCTTATATGAAAGAGCATTTTATTATACAAAAATTACGATATCAATCGTTCAGTAAGCTAAAAAGACAGTAGAAAAAATGCCGATAGATCTGTGTATGTATAACTCAAATTTATTTTTATATAAAAAAGAAATATATTATGTAAAGAGATAGAAATAGAGATTATAATATATAGAATTAAGGTGTTAATTACATCATTAAATATTAATAAATTGAATTTTTATGCATGAGAAAAACAGCATTTGAGATATTTTTCTTTACAGTTATTATTCTCACTCCATGTATTTGATTATATTATATCAATATGTGTTATTCTGTTGTTACAAGAGTAAAGTATGGAATAAAAATAAAAAATTTCAGTTTTTGCAGAGACGGGCAACAAAAACTTTTTTGTTAGCTAAACATATCTAGTGCGCTTTTAAATTTTTCTTCTTCCATTTTTTAGTAGCTAGATCTCAAGGGGATTCTTATACCTTTTTGTACCATTATACGATATAGTTATACAGTCAGCATGAAGGCAATAGATGTATTTCTAAAACGGGTAGGAAAATTACAGGGTATCATTTTCTCTATACAGATAATTTATTCTTTTGCTATTTCCTTTTTGTAGCGATATTCTGAATTTCTATAGTTGTTATTTTAGGTATGACTGATAAAGTTCGTTGTACGGATTCAGATCATTCACTTTGGTATATCCAAGTGATATTAATACAGCAAACAAAATGATCAATAGAGAAGATAAAACAATAAATGTTACGGTACGTTTCATGAGTGATTTAACTCCTTATCTTCGATAAATAGGCCGGTATTGAATAGGGTCTATTACGACGGTTGATATCATTTAATTTGGTTATATCAATGGTATATGTGATATTTTTGTTGGTATTGTGTTTCAAATTATATTGAATGATATGTAGATTACGAGTGGCGTTGCATTTCCCATAAAAGGGTATTGTATGGCATAGCTACACCCGACAAAGTACTCATATACTAACAAAAGCATAAAAGACAATCAGTATTTTAAAGGTATGGAAAAGGCTTTTTCGTAACATATAAACTAATATATCTATAATTTATGTAACACGATACGTATTTATTGTAAATAAATATTTTACAATTTTATATTTTTTAAATATATTATGTGTAAATATTGTTTATATGCTTATTACTTGATTGTTTTTTATTATGTCTTTTAAAGATATATTGTGGAATTTATTAAACAATTGCGTTATTTATTATCTATAACATTAATAATATTTATAAACGCTCTCATCATGCGTATTTTTAGCTTTATAACGTATCAGTTTTTTACTAAATGATTTTAATGATTTTTGTAGATTTTGTTTATAAGGGGCTCTAATTTGAACAACTTTAATAGGCACCGCGCTCTTTATAACCAACGCGTTCATTTGCATTGTGATTATGAAAACTTGCTTTTTTTCACGCATGCTCTATAGCTATTATATTTTTATAGTCATGGCACCATTTTTCATTTTCATAAGATAAATGATAAAGATGATAATGCGCTTTATTGCCTTTTATAAAAACATCTAAAGAGAGACTGATAATTATAGAGGTCAGCAAACTCCCTTTTAATAGACTTTTGTCATTTTTGTCAGTTTTCTGTCAGTAAATTGAACCGACAAAATAGATCATTTTAGTGAGTGATTAAATCTTATGAAAAGCATGTGATTCTTTAAAGCCATTTCAAAAGATAGGTTCTAGTCATAAAAAATGCTATTAAGACCATTATGGTTATTAGTTTTGAGATTTTTGAAGATTTTTAGGATTTTAGACACCTTCAAAATCTATAAGTAAAATGAATACATAAAGCTCTTTTTCAACAGAGTTTTTCAAAACAATAAAGCTATCATTTTAGATTACGATATAATCTTTTAAAAGCAATCCAAATAACAGTGTTTAAAAGTGCAAAGCTTCTTTTTTAGAATAATGCATGATAAGCTATCCTTTTAAGATTGTAGGTAATAAACTTAATAAGATGATTAAAGTTATAGACTGCCGTTTTAAAGCAATACACAAGAGACCTTTATGAGGTGTGTTAACCTCATAAGTCTATTCGGTTTCTCACACTTCTAATTTTGGTAGTTTCTTAATAATTTTCATTGTTTCTAAATTTATAGTATGATCCTTTGAAACAACTCTAATGGATAAGCAGGGTTACTAATGGTTCCAAGAGCATAGCGATTGGCATCATTAACAATGCCACTCTTTTTATCTGTCTTTACACATTGACGCTCCATAACCCATTCAAGAGTGGGGTTGCCATTAACGATATACTCATAAGCTTCAAGAAGGATGTCTGTCATGATGATATTGCTGTTGTAAATAAAGTAGATTTATCCTTTTCCTTACTATTTTTAATTTTTGCGAATTTCATTTCTGTCACGTAATAAAACTTTTCGGGATTAGAGATGTCAGTCAGTTTTGGATTACCCTTTTTTAAAGGTCACAAGATAAGGCTCCACACTTTCATAATTCATGTGCAAGTGATCAAATTCACACTCTGTTGTCCACAATATCCAGAAATCTTCAGCGCTTTTTACACAAGGGATACGAGGCAATTCTTTGCATAAATTTTTCATAAATTATGAGCATAGCGAGTACGGTAATCTTTTGAATGCAATAATCCGTAAGCGTAATAGAATAGATCATCTTTAGTTATGGTCTCACTAGGATAAGCAGCTTAAAATGCGCTAATCCTTTATCAGTGATGGCATCACGCCTCTGTAAACCAGATGTTTTTCTTTCCTTTATTGAATTTGTAAACAAATGGGATTGTTTCTCATCATGATCAGTTATAGAAGATTCAACATTTTTATAAAGATACCGTGGAAAGCATTGGCCTGTATCTATTGCATCTAGATTAGGTAAATTCTTAGCTATTAACACAGAAAAACCGCTTCGTGCTCCTATGCTTGTAATTTCTATGACTCTATTTTCTACTGCTTGCCCCATAGGGAATACATGTGGTATCTGATAAACTCCGTCATTGAAGATACGATTATAATAAAGCCATAGTCGTGTAAAAGAACGATACGAACTTTGCATGAGGCATGTCTTTTCAAATTCAAAAACCCTTCCTCTTATTAGTTCTTGCTTAACATTATAACTACAACTTTATATCTAAAGTGATAAAATTATCTACGGCACGTACACGTGTTGTTCGATCAGCATATAGATATGTATCGTTAAAACGTTTTACTGCGCTATTATAAAAAGCAATCATATTATTTATATTTTCTGCCCAAGCTCCGTCCTCCAATGTTGCGACAGCTCTTGCATTAAGACGTTTCATAAGAGGTATTTCTACACCTTTCTTATACATTTTTTATCCACACGCCAGCTCTGCTTGTGACGTGCAAGAAAATGATTTTGATTGATTCAAGATAAACAGGTTTGAAATGAGAGAATCTTACGTTATTCGGGACTCTCATTTAATATGCAAAATAGTAAATTATTTATTATAAATCAATGTATTGTCGTTCAATAGGCATTGTGGCTTTTAAAGTCTTTTTTATGACTATAAAAAAAATTCGAAAAATAAAAAAGCGTTCATTGAAAGCAAAGAAAGAATCTATGAAAGGTATTTTCTAGAAAAATCATGAATGTTCGATTGTTAATTCATCCTTTCTTGAAAAGCTCGCTTCAGTTCAAATAGCAAAAGAGAGAGGTAAGGATATTGATAGGATAAGATATGCTGGAATTGTTCGGTATTAAGATGCAATGAATGTTGTTTATATTTCTCTTTTTTAACTATTTTATGAGAGCATAAATTTAAAGAATAGGAACATAATTTTATTTATTTTCTTTAAACAGTTATTAGTAGATAAAAAATTCTCTTTTAATCTATAAATTAAAAAAATAATGATTTTGTAAAAGCCTGGTAAGCTTTATGTTAATTTTAAATATCATGCATTGATTTTGAATTATGCAGATTATTGACGTCAATCATAACAATAGTAAGTGAGCATAGACAATGACATTTAATTTTTTCGTCAATTTATTTCTATTTGTTATTTTTTTATTGTTTGTTTCTCAAAGTAAGAGAATGCAATGGAGTCTTTCACTACGTGTTATGCTAGGGCTTATCCTTGGCTTGATTTTTGGAAGTGTTTTGCAGTTTATTTATGGAGAGGGTGAAAGCACTTTATTGAAATCCGTTGAATGGTTTAACATTGTTGGTGAGGGCTATATCTTATTGTTGCAAATGATTGTTATGCCACTGGTTTTTATCTCTATTGTTTCAGCAGTTGCTCATTTACATTCTGTTTATGCTGTTGGAAAGATGAGTATAATAACAATTTCAATATTGCTTTTTACAACGGCTCTTTCAGCATTGGTTGGTGTTCTTGTGATTAATTTTTTTGGATTAACAGCCGATGGTTTAGTGCATGAAGGGCAAAATGTTTCTGCTATTCTTGAAGGTCATATTTCTAAACTTGGAGATATGAATATACCAAAGATGATTTTGTCTATGATTCCTAAAAATCCATTTGCTGAGTTGAGTGGAGCTAAACGTACGTCAATTATCAGTGTTGTTATTTTTGCGTCATTTTTAGGTGCAGCGGTTCTTCTTTTAAAGAAAGATGAGCCAGAAAAAGGAGAAAAAGCGCTTTTATTTATTCAAGTGGGACAAGCTTGGATTATGCGGTTAGTCCGTATTGTGATTGCTTTGACGCCTTATGGTATTTTTGCACTTATGACGAAAGTAGGAGCAATATCGCGTATTGCAGATATTTTAAATTTACTGGTTTTTGTCATTGCCTCTTATGTCGGTATTATTTTAATTTTTGGAATTCATGGTGTATTGCTTGGTATTTCTGGAGTTAATCCCTTTCGTTTTTTCAAAAAGGTTTTACCTGTTTTAACATTTGCTTTTAGCAGTCGTTCAAGTGCTGCAAGTATTCCTTTGAATATTGAAGCGCAAACACAGTGGATAGGTGTACCACAACCCATTGCGAGTTTTGCAGCTTCTTTTGGGGCAACAATTGGACAAAATGGTTGTGCTGGTCTTTATCCAGCGATGCTTGCGACCATGATTGCACCATCTATGGGTATTAACCCTCTTGATCCTACTTGGATTGCTACGCTTATTGGGGTTGTGACATTGAGTTCTATTGGTGTTGCTGGTGTGGGGGGAGGCGCTATTTTCGCTGCATTGATTGTGTTACCAATTATGGGGCTTCCTGTTACTTTGGTTGCTGTACTTATCTCTATCGAACCGCTAATTGATATGGGACGGACCGCTCTAAACGTGAGCGATTCAATGATAGCTGGAACGATCACCAGTCAAATGTTACAGACAACAGATAAAAGTATTTTTAAAAAATGATTTTAGGTTATGTTTTTTGGGGTTGTAAAATATCTGTAAGAGATATTTGCGCTGAACCAGGTTGTAAGGGTTTTTGTTGATTGGGATGAGGAGCCCAACCAGAGAGCCAGATGAAAGAAAAATGTGCACGAATACGTCCATCAGGATCACTAAATCGTTGTGCATAGATTTCAGCTGCGCGGAGAAAAAAACGTTTGGATACAGGGCGTCGTGAACGATTGATGAGTGCATTTTGCATTCCCATAGCTTTAAGATCGTGCATAAGATCAAACATTGTATTATAACGTATTGTGATATCTTCAACGTCTGCTACAGGCAGGGCAAAGCCAACACGCTGTAAAAGAGCGCCTGCATCACGAATGTCGGCAAAAGGATAGATCCTAGGGCTTGCTCCACCATAAATTTCACTTTCAGCTTGCAGAAGGCTTTCGCGCAATTCTCTTAATGTACCAGCTCCTGCCATAACAGCAAGAAATAAGCCATCTGGTTTAAGGGTGTTTTTTATCTGGCTTAGAACACCAGGGGTATCATTGGTCAATTGTAATGAAAGAAGTGAAACAATAAGGTCACAGTAACTTTGAGGTAAATCAAGAAATTCCCGATGACGTAAATGAAATTTTTTATCATGGCTTTGATAAAGCGTATTGGTCTCAATACGTTCTATGGAACAAACTTTTCCAGATTTCATTAAAGCTTGCGCAGCAAGGTCTGTATGGCTGTGTAAATCGAGAGCTAATGTAAAGAGGCGATCAACAGTGCTAAGACGTTTATAGAGATCTTCTGCCATGTGAGAGAGTAAAAAGTCGTATCCTTTTTTTGCTTTTTGAAAGGCACGTTTTCGGAATTGTTCAATGCGGTTATGATCAAAAATTAAAGGATGCGACATATTGTGGAACACTTTCGATCTATGAAAGAATATATTTTGAAAAGGTTCATTATTTGTGCAAGCTCTGTCAAGTTTATAATATAAAAGAAAAATAAATTTATAGAAGGTAAGAATTTTTAAAGGAATTAAAATTATAAATTGAGGAAATACAAAGGAACTTTTGTTCTGAGGGAAACTTGTAAAAGCCTAAATTTATAATGTTGTATTTTCGAGAAGCGGCGTTAAGTAGTGGGGATATACTAAGTAAGTTCATTGAACGCTTGAAAACGGTGCTTTATCCACCAATTTGTCCTGGATGTAAGCAAAATGTTTCTACTTATGGCACGATTTGCTCCGAATGTTGGAAAGACCTTCAATTTATCACTAAACCTTATTGTCCTGTTATGGGGACTCCCTTTGTTTGTGATATGGGGGATGGTTTTCTCAGTGGTGAAGCGCTTCGTAATTCTCATCCTTTTTCACGTGTCCGTTCTGCTATTGTTCATAAAGGGCTTGCACGAGCTTTAGTAACGCGCTTAAAATATGGTGATCATATAGAATTGGCATCATTTATGGCCAACTGGATGATGTTTGCTGGACGCGAGGTTATTGATGATTGTGATGTTATTATTCCCATTCCATTGCATTTTCGTCGTTTTTGGGAGAGACGTTATAATCAATCTGCTGAGCTTGCGCGTTATATTGCAGCATCACAAAAAAAGCTTTTAAAACCGAGTTGGCTTGTTCGTTGTCGGCATACCCGTCCGCAGGTTAGTCTTTCTTCGAGAGAGAGAAAACTTAACGTAAAAAATGCTTTTAAGGTTTCGCATAAGGTTAAAAAATATCTCAAAGGATGTTCTGTTTTGCTGATTGATGATGTATTTACAACAGGTGCAACAGTTACAGCAGCAGCTGCTGCATTAAAATATGCAGGTGCGCGACAGGTTGATGTGCTAACATTTTCGCGTGTTCTCAAAGAAGATTCTATTTTTCCCTCCTCGTAAGAGGAATTTAAAGTGAATATTATTAAAAAATATTGGAGGATAATACTATGAAAGAGATAATAATTTATACACGCCCTAACTGCCCTTATTGCACAAAAGCACGTGATTTGCTTAATAAAAAAGGCGTAAAGTATACAGATATTGATGCTTCCACATCCCTTCGCCAAGAAATGGTACAGCGTGCAAATGGACGTAATACATTTCCACAAATTTTTATAGGTGATTATCACGTTGGCGGTTGTGATGATCTTTATGCTTTAGAGGCTGAGGGAAAGCTCAATTCTTTATTACAAGGCGTATAATATTTGTAAATTACATATCCTTAAGACCGTTTTGCTAGAAGGAGATAGTTAACGCTCATGTCTTTTGAGCGATTCCAGCTGTCGTTTAATGGGTTATAAGTAATCCCTATCTCATCAATGATAGTTAGGGCGTTTTTTGATAAGAAATTTTTAAGTTCTAGAGGTTTTAGGAATTTTTTATAATCATGTGTTCCTTTAGGAAGCCAACGTAGAATATATTCAGCGCCTACAATAGCAAGCCCCCATGATTTCCACGTGCGGTTGAGTGTTGAGACAAACATTAACCCTTGTGGTTTCAACATTTTTGCTGTAGCTGCTATGAAGAGATTAACATCAGCGACATGTTCAACAACTTCCATATTAAGGATGATATCAAATTTTTCTCCTTCATTGGCAAGAGCTTCTGCTGTCATCGTGCGGTAATCAATGGAAAGATCATTTTGAGCTGCATGGGTTTTTGCGACTTCAATATTTGTTTGTGCAGCATCAACGCCTACGACCATAGCGCCAAGACGTGCCATTGGTTCACATAACAAGCCTCCTCCACAGCCAATATCAAGAATTTTCAAATTATCAAAGGGCGTAAATGAACAAGGGTCACGATTAAACTCTAAACAGATTTTTTCTCTGATGTAAGCAAGGCGTGTTGGGTTAAATTGGTGAAGAGGTCGAAATTTTCCTTGTGGATTCCACCATTCTGTAGCAATACGTGAAAAATGATCAATTTCACTTTGATCAATAGTTGTTTGTGTTTCATCTATCATGTTGCCTGCCTTTTATTTTTAATGATCAAGTCCAGTAGATTTTATACAAAGTCAAGAGAAATTAATATAATCATAATGAAACTTGCACAAATGATAGATATTCGCTATGTCGAGAAAATGGTTAGTTGATACAGCATCTAATTCTCATTACCGTTTGAGATAAAAGATGTAAAGGTAAGAGTGTTATTAATGGCGCGCATTGTCATGAAATTCGGTGGAACATCTGTAGCAAATATTGAATGTATTCATAATGTTGCACGGCATGTCAAAAGAGAGATTGATGCAGGCAATGAGGTTGCCGTTGTCGTATCTGCGATGGCTGGTAAAACCAATGAGCTTGTTCAGTGGACGTGTGATGCTTCCTCCAAGCATAGAGATGCTCGTGAATATGATGTTGTGGTTGCTTCTGGTGAACAGGTTACTTCAGGTTTGTTGGCTTTGACACTTCAAGAAATGGGTGTGAATGCACGTTCATGGCTTGGTTGGCAAATTCCTATTCATACAGACAATGCGCATGGACGTGCACGTATTACTGATATTGATGGATCTTTTTTAATCGAGTGTTTTCAGGAAGGTCAGGTTGCCGTTATTGCTGGTTTTCAAGGGTTAGCTCCAGATAACCGGATTTCTACCTTAGGGCGTGGGGGATCAGATACAAGTGCTGTTGCTATAGCCGCGGCTGTACAAGCTGATCGCTGTGATATTTATACGGATGTAGATGGTGTTTATACAACGGATCCACGTATAGAACCGAAAGCGCGTCGTTTACCAAAAGTAGCTTTTGAAGAAATGCTGGAAATGGCTTCTCTTGGTGCAAAGGTTTTACAGGTTCGTTCTGTTGAATTGGCAATGGTTCATAAGGTTCGTACCTTTGTGCGTTCAAGTTTTGAGGATCCTGATGCGTTAGGCATGGAGGATCCAATGAGTTTTTCTGGAACACTTATTTGCGATGAGGATGAAATCGTGGAACAACAAAATGTTACTGGTATTGCTTTTGCTAAGGATGAAGCGCAAATTTCCCTTCGTCGGCTTGCCGATCGTCCAGGGATTTCGGCAGCAATTTTTGGTCCCTTGGCTGAAGAGCGCATTAATGTTGATATGATTGTGCAAAATATTTCTGAAGATGGCTCAAAAACTGATATGACTTTTACTGTACCATCATCAGATGTAGAAAAAGCCGTTGCACTACTTGAGAAGAATCGCAAAGAAATTGGATTTGATGTTCTCCAATTTGAAAGTGATCTTGCCAAGGTATCTGTGATTGGTATTGGAATGCGTAGCCATGCAGGTGTTGCCGCTACAGCATTTAAGGCTTTGGCTGAAAAGGGTATTAACATTCAAGCAATTACGACCTCAGAAATTAAAATTTCTATTTTGATTGATAGTGCTTACACTGAACTTGCGGTTAGAACATTACATGCTGTTTATGCACTTGATAAGGGATGAGCATTTTTTAGTTTTAACAAAGTTTCAATAACATAAAGCTTTAATATATATTAATAATTTTTGTTAAGGAAAATTTATATTTTTAACTTAAATAGAATATTTAATACAGCAAAACTCTCTCATTTTAAACTTGTTCATGATGAATTTAAAAATGGTTGCTTATACATGACAAGAGAAAGATGTTTAGGTAAAAAATGTTTAAGAAGGGATATAAAATATGCCGTCTATAAACGTTTTAAAGCCTATAGAGAGGGATAGTGAAGTCTTCACAATAAGCTTTAATAGAATAAGGAACAAAATGGCACTGCGTTTATTCAAAGGATGCATGTGACATGAGGGACAGCCTTGTGAATACAGATTTAATATTATAAATCTTAGAGAAATTTGAGCTCATTGGATTAGTGACGGAATTATCAAAAATAGAATCGAAGATGTATTTCCTAGAGATATTTAGCTTGTCTCAAATGGTTGTTTATAGCTTTATGTGTATCTTGTAAATTTATTTTTTTCCGTATTATGAGGCAATAAAAATATATCTCTATAGACAATATTTATGTTGCGCTATAAGTTGTAGAATTACTATATCTTATGCGTTTACGGCTTATAGCTCTTCAGAAGCACTTTTCATAAAATCATGTAACGATAGATCAAAATTAAATGATAATGTTATAGTGTGCTGCTTTCATGATTTCATTACTTAAATTTTTTCTCATGTCTATTTATCTTTTTTTGAATTATGACTAAGATTTTCAGAGTTTTCGATACCTCTATATGTTCTTTAGGTTAACTTTCTTCCCTTAACTACTCTATTACAAGTATTTTCTTTGTCATACTGCCACTCACGCATGAAATACATTCTTTCGTTTGTGCCGTATATCGTGCTAGTTTCTTATCATATTTACATATTTTTCAAATGGTTGTTTTTGTAAGTAAAACTCTTCTTGTAAGAAATATAGCCATTTTTATTATTCTAATTTTGTTAAATATTTTTTCTCACAATTTGTTTTTATTCAGTATATGAATGTGAAACGTATTCTCTTGTTTTGTAATTACTTTTTAATAGCATAATGCATTCGAATGGGGATATCCATTTGAAGTGAATATAAGATATGTTATCAAAGTGCAGTAATTAATACACTTATTCCCAATAAAGATATTTTTATAAATATTATTTTACTCTTATTGTATTTAATGTGGCGTTGTATAATTCGAAAGTCTCGGAAATATTGTTTTTTAAATTATCTGTAAAGAGTATTTTATGGTATTAAGAAATATAGAGCTAACTCTGTAAACAAAAAGAAAATAAATATCAACTAAGAGCGGGAAAAGGGGAGTGCAACGATATATATGCTTTATTTTTCCACTGATTGTATGTTTTAGAATAGTCTAAATGACTAGGGTTTTCTTTTTTCCCGCGAGTTAATTACGTAAACTAGAGTGCTCCCTATGGAAGAATGCTTCAAGTTTAATTCTTTCATGGAGGGAGACAAGCGATGTGTCTATGATAAAAAACGAGGATATTTTTTCTCTCCATTGTCGATCGAGTAGTGATTTTATGACGTTGTTATTCCAAATAAATCTTTTGTTTTTTGTTACCTGTATCAATATCTAATGTCAGCGCAGATGCACGTTTGATGATATATATATTGAGACGGATAAGGGGACTACGAGCAACTCCTGTTTTTGTATGCCAGATAGGAACAAGGGTGTTGCGTATACTTGTTGGGGGAACCTCTGAAATGGAGATAAAACCTAATTGGGGGAGAATATGAAGCCATAAAAGTGAAAACCAGTTTCCATTTTACAACTTCCTTTTAATTCTGCTTTACAACTTTCAAAGATATTGACAGAAATATCTTTGAAATAATGGATATTATATATTGATTCACGTTTTGTTTATTGCGTTATTTAAATCGTATATGCCTTTCACGTAAAACAAAACGCTATTATATTGCCAATTTACGCGCTTGTTTTAAATAAATATTTCTCCCCAAGCCCATTACGGCGCTTGTGGATGGCGTAACGTAAAATTTATTGGGGACCATCTCCTTTACTTAGATCAAAGGTGTCAGTTGGTCGTCATCATTTTATTTTTAGTTTTCGTGTTGAACAGCTCTTGTGTTGATATGAAGCATTCTTATTTCTTTCTTCAAATAATGTGACTCCATATTCCTCCTTGGCTGGTGACGTGTAAGGGAATAGTCTTGATTGATTGATCATGTACAGATTTGAAATGAGCAAATCTTACGATATTTGGAGTCCATTCAAGATTTATAATGATAAAGTATCATTATAAATCGAATATTTTTACCAAAAAATAATGTGCCTTTTAAGAAGATAAAAATTAAAGTTTTTAGAATACCGGCAATAATCAGTAACGAGGAGGGTGGTTTATTGGGAAAAAATAAGCCATGGAATTACTTAACTGATTACGGAATTTTGCTTATTCTTATCTGTTTCGTATAATTAAAGATAAGATATTGATTTATAATAATTAAATTTTTCTTTATAGTGAATAACTTCCCGACGAAAGGCCGCTTCTCTGAAACCACGAAGCCTTTTATATTGAAACAATTAAAATCATTCTTGTGTATATCACGATTGGAGTTAGTGTATGAATAAAAGATTATTGAAGAAAGGAATAAAAATATTTCTTATGAATCTTCTTAAGTGTCAAAGGTGTTGCGACATTAGAGACTAGTAAATAGTATGATGATATTAGTTTTCTCCTTCATAAGTGTAAAGATGAGGTGAGACAACGGATTTCACATTAAATATTGTCCGAATCCAACAAATGAGCAAAATCACTTTTTAAGAGTTTTGCATAAAAATGTATTTTCAGTTAGTTTGTTAGGAACTATGAGAAATTCCTTTATTGCGCTTAATATAAATAAATCCATATCCCAGACCGATAAGAGCAGATAAACCAGAGCCACAAAGGACCCCAATTTTTGCAGCATCAAGCAGAATAATATCTTTAAAAGCGAGCATTGAAACAAAGATAGACATTGTAAAGCCAATTCCTGCTAAAAAACCAATGAGTAAAACACCTGTCCATGTCATATGAGGGGGTAGGCGGCATAGCCCTGATTTTACGGCTATATAACTGGCTGTGATAATACCAAGAGGCTTACCAACGAAAAGACCAATGACAACACCCAAAACAATCAAGAATGATTTGTCAGAAGAAAGATCAAAGTTTGCAAAACTTACTCCTGCATTTGCGAAGGCAAAGACCGGCATGATACCGTATGCAACCCATGGATGCAACGCTTTTTGAACGCGTGTTACTGGAGCAATCATGGCCCGTTGTCCTTTGCGCATTTTTTTCAATGCGGTTGAAATATGATGCAGATCTGTTTTTGTATTTTTTTCTTGAAGAATTTGCATAGCGTTACTGAGCATGGTGAGTGGCGCCACAAGAGTACGGGTAGGAAGAACGGGAGTCATCATTCCTAAGATTACACCAGCAAGTGATGGGTGAACACCTGTTACCATTAAACCCCACCAGATGATTGCACCAGGTAAAATGTAAAGCCATGCTGATGCAAGTCCGATCCACTGAAAAAATAGCACCAAAGCAATACCTGCTCCTGCAATCATTAAACCGCTAGGATCAATGTTTGTTGAGTAGAAAAAAGCAATAATAAGAACAGCGATAATATCATCAATAATCGCTAATGATAGAAGAATAATATGAAGATTAGAAGGAATTTTTTTTCCAAGAAGAGCAAGAATACCTAGAGCAAAGGCAATATCTGTTGCTGTTGGCACAGCCCAACCGCGTATATGTCCCTCGTTAAAGTTGAAGATAAAGTAAATAATTGCGGGAACACAAACGCCTCCTATTGCGGCAACAATTGGTAAGATTGCTTGTCTAAAATCGGCAAGAGCACCTTCATGAATTTCGCGTCGAATTTCCATTCCTGCGACGAGAAAGAAAATAGTCATAAGAGCATCATTAACCCAGAAATGTAAATCCCATGAAAGAGTGAAATGACCCAAATTAAAGCCAAGAGGTGTATGCCAAAAAGATTCATAGAAAGCAGCATATTTAGAATTGGCAAAAATAAGTGCAGCAGCAGCAGCTAATAAAAGAACAATACCACTAAGAGCTTCAATATGGAGAAAACGCTCGATCGCAGAAAGCGCTTGATTGGTGACACGAGAAGCGCGATTAGGCAGGCGATTTGAAGATAAATCAGACATGAACAACTCCAAGCATCGACAATTTTAGATTCTATATTCTCTGTGTAAATGACTTTATATGATACCTTCTGTATCATATAAAAGCAAAAAGAGGAATAAAGTTCTTAATTTATAGACAAAATCATCATATTTAAAGCACAAAATGTTTAAGGTGATGCTTCATTTTTAATAGTGAGATGTACTTTGTTTAAAGCCTTGGATAGATCATTTTGTAGAGCAGATTCGAGATCAACCATCGTGAGCGCTTTATTATCTTTTGCTTTAATTTTAACAATCAATGTTTGTGGATTTTTAGCAAATTCCCCTAAGGATTTTGAAATTTTTTCTGCTTCGTCATGATTTTTTAGAAGCATTTTTGGGGTCTGCGTCATCATTAGATAGAAATCGTCATAGAGCTCCTTTTTAAGATCATGTTGGTTGTCATTAAGATTTTGCGCAAGATAAGAAAAAAGCTTCTCAATGAAACCTGCATCCCTATATTGCACATCAATTTCATTGATGCCAAAGTCTTGAGAAGCAGCAATCATTACATTTTGCTGACCAGAAAAAAGCTTTTCATCAACATCAATAACCTTAGCTGATATGTTCCCAGATCCAACGTCTCTCATATTGAAAGACATTGCATCAAGAAGGAGCATACGTTTTTTTTCATCGTAAGAAATATCAATTTTTCCTGAAATGTCAAAGCGCTCAAAGTTCAGATTTTTGAAGAACTCTAAGTCTTTTTCATTCATTTTTTTAGGTAAAACAGAAAGGTTATTGAGAGAAAGAAAAAGCTTTTTGGGGATAGGTTGTTTCCACAAGGTTGGTTTAAATTGGAGTGATTCGAGTGTTGCTTTCAACTGCGGTATATCAACGGTGATATTATCAATTTTGGCATCCGCTGAGGTAATGGCGAGCAGTATGTTTAGAAGAAGACCATTTTGTGCTATTTTTTCAGCGATTTTATTATTCTCTTTTCTTGCATTAAGATAAGCTTTGATCAATTTTTCAGGAGTTTGTTCAAGCGGCTTCATTTTTAAACCAGATGTTTTAAACTGTCCGAGGAAGAAAGAACTGCTTTTTTCCGCTTCTTCTAAAACATCGACACTTACATTATTCAGAGAAATGGGGCCAGTGACGGTTTTACCTTGGTTGAGAGCATTGTTTTTTCCAAAAATGATAGAATAGGCATAGTTGATGTCGATATCATGGGCTTTTATTGTATCACTTTTAGCCATAAGCTGCATCTGTTTGGCACCATTTACTGCAACTGTTTTAAGATCCATATTTTTAATACTAACTGAATGGATATGGCCATTTTTAAAATCAGAAAGCTGGAAATTCTTGACTTCAACCGTTTCTATTCGGTTGTTTTTATTTTCTATAGAAAGTTGTATATTGGGAGCAATAATTGAGGAAAGCTCAATACGCATCATTGATTGTAAAAGCCGTGATGTTATCGTTCTATCTTTTTCTTTTAAGGATACACTCCGAAGAGAAATTTGGGGAATTTGCACATGAATATTATTATGCTTTAAATCAACATTATAAAATGTAAAAGTTCCGGGAATAAAGGAAAGGGGAGGACGGGCAGAAATGGCACCAATTCTAAGTGATGTACCAGCTGGAACAGGTAATGTCACATTCTTCAAATTGACTCTACCTAGAATGCTTACTTCAGATGTTCGGGCTTTTATGCCACGACGGGCTATTTCTTGTTTTACAAAACTGTCAAGATAGGGTTTTGCGATATAAAATCCACCAACAATTATAATTGCCAAAATAGCAACAAATCCAATAATGCAAGTGAGCCAATATCTGAGGTTACTTTGATACCCACTATTAAGATTGAGCATTCTTTCTTCTTTCATTTTTATCACTCTTTGAATTGAGAGTGAAGATAAATTCTTTTAAGCAACGACAAAGGTTTAAATATAGCGTGTACCAGTTTCAACAATTATCTACTCTCTATATTAGAGTTATTCTCATCTTTTTTGCAATAGAGCTTTATCAACTTTTATCAATTTTCTTTGAGTTTAGCTCTTTATAGAAAAGAACGCATAATAACGCATAATAAGGAGAGGTAAGTTTATGCGCATCATAATTTTTTATCATTTTAAAATTATCCTAAAATATTCCGATGTCTGTTTTTATCTTGCTGCTGTTTATAGGAATATTTAAAACATAAAAAATATGTTTTTGTGCATTATAATTTAATGGGGAGAGGTGAGTGTTATGACAGAAAATCAAATAATGGCTTTTTCGATCATTGGTCTCATGATGGTTGTTTTTATTTGGGATCGATTTCGTTATGATCTTGTTGCTATTTGTACGTTATTAATAGCTTGTGCTCTTGGTCTTGTCAGTCCGAAGGAAGCTTTTAGCGGTTTTAGTAATGATATTGTTATTATCGTGGGGAGTGTGTTTGTTGTCAGTACGGCCGTATCGCGCTCTGGTATAATGGAATTTATTATTCAACGGATATGGCCAGATGTGAAATCTGTGCGTCTTCAATTAGCCTTTTTAGTTCTTTCTGTTGTTGTATTATCAATGTTTGTTAAAAATATTGGTGCTTTGGCTATTATGCTTCCGATAGCTTTTCAGTTTGCACGTCGTTCTCAGGTTTCTCCTTCTGTCTTTTTGATGCCCATGGCCTTTGGTTCTTTGTTGGGGGGGCTTATGACACAGATAGGAACATCTCCCAATGTTGTTATTTCAGCGATGCAAGAACGTTTAGCAGGAACACCTTTTACTATGTTTGATTTTACACCAGTTGGTGCGGTTATTGCGGCGGCTGGTGTTGTATATTTAGTCTTTTTTTATTGGCTTTTGCCTGTACGTGTGCGTTCAGGTGTATCATTTGATGATGCCATTGATATTCGTAATTATGTTGCAGAAGTGCGTATTCCAATAAATTCACCGATTATAGGGAAAAATATTGTTGATTTGGTTAAGCCATCAAGTGGTGACGTTATGGTGATTCAAATCATCAGAAACAAAGTATCTATTTCACCGTTACCAGATTTTGTTTTGTCTGAAAATGATATTATTTTGCTGGAAGGGTCGCATACAGGGTTAGATAGCGTGATGAACTCTGCTCGTTTAGAGTTTTCTAAGGGGCGAACTATTGCTGCAGGTGATAAGGACAGTGACATCGATATTATTGAAGCAGTCATCACCCATAATTCACCTCTTATTGGTATTAGTGCGAAAGAGTTTTCCCTATTTGATCACTATAATGTAAATTTGCTTGCATTAAGTCGTCAACATGAAAGGGTGCGGGGAAGACTTGATGATATTATTTTCCATCTTGGCGATGTGATTGTTTTGCAAGGACAGGATGCAGTTATTCCAAATTTATTAAGAGAATTGAAATGCCTGCCCCTAGCAAAACGAAATATTGTGTTTGGAAATTTACGACATGGTTTCATCTCGGTAGCTGTTTTATTTATAGCAATTATTTTTACAGCTTTTCATATTGTTCCCGTTGCGTTTTCTTTTTTTTCTGCTGCTGCTGCAATGGTTATCTTTCGCGTTTTGCCCGCGCGTGATCTGTATCAGGCATTAGATGGCCAAATATTAGTACTATTAGCGGCTCTTATTCCAGTAAGTGAAGCGTTAGAGAAAACAGGATGTACGGATCTCATTGGTCAATGGCTGAGCCAATTGGCAATATTTTTCCCGCCATCTGGTGCCTTAGCACTTATGTTGGTGACAGCTATGTTGGTCACGCCATTTTTGAATAATGCAGCAACAGTGATGATGGTAGCACCAATTGCGTCAAGTTTTGCTCATTCCCTACATTATAAGCCTGAAGCTTTTTTGATGGCTGTTGCAATTGGTGCGGGCTGTGAGTTTCTTACACCTATTGGACATCAAAGTAATATGCTCGTGATGGCACCAGGAGGATATCGTTTTAGTGATTATCCACGTTTGGGTGCTCCATTGGCGGTGTTGATCGTTATTATTGCTGTTCCAATGCTTATGTGGGTTTGGCCCTTACAATAGGATATTTTTAGAAAATTTAAGGATCAATTACAAAAGGTTGTTAATCGTATAAAGATAAGTTGAAGGGATACATTTTGTATAAAGAGCTTTAACTGAAGATTTGAAATTATACCACACTTTTATTATGGTACTTCGGTATTTTTGATACAGATAAGATTCATCTATTTGGTTTTAGTAGGTGTTCGTGGAAATTTATTTTTTGTTCAAGTTTTTAAAAGAATTGTCTTTTCTATTATAATTCTATAATCCAATATTATCAACGATTGCGTTGAAGACTTTAAAAGATTATCTCTCTATATAATGGGGAGAAAGTCCGCTTGAGATGATAGGCAATCATGATAAATATTAAAACAGTGAATTTTTTATAAGACTCAAAACAATATATAAAAGCTGTAATGTGAGCAAACAGGGCGGTTACATCATTTTCGATTAAGACTGTTGCAAAAATCCGATTGATTTGGCTACATGTTGATTTAAAATAAATAAACGAGCAATTTAAAGATTTTTAGTTAATTAGGACTACCATCTTTGTCCATTTATGCGTAAAAGCACAGGGAAAGTAACTTTTTTCAAGGTATGATATATGTCGTATGATAGTTTTATTGCTGAAGTGAATGCAGAATTTCGTCAGGAAAAGGCGCTTGCTTTTTGGAGGCGGTATGGTTTTTCAATTATTGGAGCAGCTATTCTTTTTATACTCATGATAGTTGCTTATCAAATTTACCATCATCAGCAAATAAAGAAAGCCGGTTATATTGGTGATGCATTTGTAAAAAGTCTTGATTTTGCGGATACACGTCATTTTGATAAAGCGATAAAGCAATTAGAAACTGTTAAAACCTCTCATTTTGGGGGGTATCCTTTTCTTGCTCGTTTACGTGAGGCTTCTTTACTCATGGAGAAGGGTGACATTATTAAGTCAGTGGAGATTTTTGATTCTGTTGCAGCGGATGAGAAAGCACCAGAGATTTTGCAGAAAGTTGCAAAAATTCGGGCGGCTTATATCCTAGTTGATACAGGGACATTAGCTGATGTTGAAAAGCGTATCAAAGATATGACAAGTGATACCGATCCTATGCATATGTCTGCAAGAGAGGCTTTAGGTTTAGCTGCTTATAAGGCGGATAAAATGGATGAGGCGGTTTATTATTTTAAGAAAATTTCTGAAAAAGGTGCTTTGGGTTCAAAAATAACAGATCGGGCTCGAATAATGCTTGAGCTGATACAAGCTGAGGGCAAGGCAAATAAGGAATAAATCGATGAGCCTTACCATTGCTATCGTTGGTCGTCCCAATGTTGGGAAGTCAACACTATTTAATCGTTTGGTTGGGAAAAAATTGGCTTTGGTTGATGATAAGCCTGGTGTAACACGTGATCGACGTATTCATGCGGCAAAACTTCAAGATCTACGTTTTGATGTGATTGATACGGCTGGGCTGGAAGAAGCAGGTGATCATACACTTGAGGGGCGTATGCGTTCTCATACAAAAGCTGCGATTGATGAAGCGGATCTTATTTTATTTGTATTTGATGCAAAGAGCGGGATAACACCAAGTGATTTAAATTTTGCTTCATTGGTTCGCAAATCAGGAAAGCCAATTGTGCTTGTTGCTAATAAGTCTGAGTCAAGAGCGGCAACAGGAGGAGAGTATGAGGCGTGGTCATTAGGTTTGGGGGAGCCGTGCCTAATATCGGCTGAACATGGTTTGGGACTTAGTGATCTGCGTGATGCAATTATAGATGCTGTGGGGTCAGAGCATGCTTTTGGCAACAACAAAGAAGAAGATATTACGATACAGCTTGCATCTGTTGGTGATGATGTAAACGATTTGGAAGAAGAAGAGCTTATTTACGATGAAAGTAAGCCCATTAGGATTGCAATTGCAGGGCGTCCCAATACAGGAAAATCCACTCTTATCAATAGTATGTTGAAACAAGAGCGCTTGTTAACAGGACCAGAAGCAGGACTTACGCGTGATTCTATTTCTGTAGATTGGGAATGGCGTGGTCGTCATATTAAACTTTTTGATACTGCAGGTTTACGTCGAAAATCGAAAATTCAAGAAAAATTAGAAAAACTATCTGTTGCAGATACTTTACGTGCTATTCGTTTTGCAGAAGTGGTGGTCATTGTTTTTGATGCAACGATACCTTTTGAAAAGCAAGATTTACAAATTGCTGATCTTGTGATTCGTGAAGGGCGTGTTCCAGTTATTGCTTTCAATAAGTGGGACCTTATTGAAAATAGTCAGACCACATTGATTGATTTGCATGAAAAATGTGCGCGATTTCTTCCTCAAGTTCGTGGTTTGAGAGCTGTTCCTTTATCAGGACAATATGGTCAAGGGATTGATAAACTGATGGAAAATGTCATGATGATGCACCGTGTATGGAATCGTCGCATTTCGACGGCTAAATTGAACCAATGGCTTGGAACTGTTGTTGCACATCATCCACCTCCTGCGGTTTCTGGACGTCGACTTAAGGTTAAATACATCACACAGGTTAAGACACGTCCTCCTGGATTTATGATTTCTTGCTCGCGCCCCAAAAGTATGCCACAGTCGTATTTGCGCTATCTTGTCAATGGGTTACGTGAAACATTTGATATGTCTGGTATACCCGTTCGCATATCATTACGAGCCTCTGATAATCCTTTTGCGACACGTTCCAAAAAGAAATGATAACTCTTTAATTTTTTTAAGTGATGAAATCTATACTTAAGAATCTTAAAAATAAGTTTTTTCAATGATCGTTCTTTTCATAAAAGAAAAAATTTTTATTTGCTAAAGTTTTAATTTTATTGATAATCATTTACCATGAGCGCTATTGAATAGAGTTCTCTCATCTTGATAAAGATCATTTATTTGCATGTTATGAGAAGAGTTTAATAGGGAGTATTTAAGAAAGAGTACATCATCCTCTTAATGGGTTATTTAAATGCAAGAATAGATGCAAATATGAGGGTAGGGAAATACAATTATGATGCTCGTTTGAAAAGAAGCATTAAATTATCGTTTTATAAAAATAAAGATTATGAATAAGCGCTTTTGCTTACGATAGTTTGTCTAAATAAAAAGCAAAAATATTTGCTGAATCTACCGATATTCAATTGTAAAGGGCGAAATTCAAAAAAGTGGATTAAAATTGTATAAAGTAGTATGGTGATTTTATTTAAATTTTATTGTGTTCTATTGGCTTGACCTATTTGAAATTTTAGATTTATCGTATTTAAAGGAACCTCTCTTAATACCCTCAAGCTCATTGAGTGATGGGTTCTGTGATGGCATATGTAAAATACTTTGCGAATAGGATCATATAAAAACCATTGATCATTTTCATAAAATAAAAAGTGCAAGTTTATTTGAATAAAAGGAACAAAACAACGCTCTCATACTGTTTTTAGCTTTCTATGTTCTCTTTCAAAACTAGAATTGATATAACATTGGGAGCTGGAAAATAAGATGGTATCAGTTTACACCTTTTGTTAAGCGTAAAAGTGGCTGTTCTATGAGTTTTATATCATTCACGGGAACTTTTCGTTATACATTCACGGGTGCTGTCGTGAAATCGGTTTAGGTGCTCAGAATATCTTTTTAAGAAAGATGTAAATTAAAAAATACGTTATTTATACAATAAAATTTATACGATAATTTGTGATAGATTTCTTTTAGTATCTTGACGAATAAATTCGGGAACAATATGATGCACACGGTTTTATGAAATGCATTCTTACTTTGCTTTTTAATTAAGGAGCCAATGATGGCGATGGGCGAGAAACCCGTTATAAGCCGTAAGGAGGCTGAAGAGGAAAAGCAAGGAGAGTGTCTTCATTCAGAGGATTTGGAATGTCGTAGTAGGAACTTAAGCGTAGCTTTAGTGCGCAAGCGGGCATTAAAGAAGCGGGAGCATAAGAATAAGCGAGAAAAATCACAAGGAGGGATGGCAAATGCAATTAAGCTTTCCAGTGAGTTTCTGGCGAGTGTTATAGTTGGTGTTATTTTAGGGTTAGGGTTTGATAAGTTAGCAGGTTCGTATCCTTGGGGATTGGTATTTTTTCTCTTCTTTGGATTTGCTGCTGGTGTAGTGAGTATTCTTCGGTTTGTGGGGTATGTTTCCTCCAGTCAATTAGGAAAAAAAGGCGTATTGCGCCAAGATAAACAAGATAAAGGGGCCAATGAGAGGTCCGATAAATGAGGTTGAAGTGACAGCGCACGCTCCAGATCCTATTCATCAGTTTGAGGTTTCAAGGCTGATTAAGATTTCCATAGGAAATATGGATTTATCGTTTACAAATGTATCATTGTTTACAGTTCTCACGGTTGTTATAACTTCTATTTTTCTCTTCATTTCATCATCAAGTCGTGGATTGGTTCCAACGCGGATGCAGTCTCTTTCGGAAATGGCATATGAGTTTGTAGCATCGACTCTGCGGGAATCATCTGGTGTACAGGGAATGCAGTTTTTTCCTTTAGTTTTTTCTCTGTTTACTTTTATTTTGGTTGCTAACTTTATTGGTCTTTTTCCTTATTTTTATACGGTTACATCGCAGATCATGATCACGTTTTCGTTAGCAATGGTGGTAATTTTGACGGTGATTGGTTATGGCTTTTATAAGCATGGGGTCAGTTTTTTGAAACTGTTCGTTCCCAGTGGAGTTCCTGTTGTGGTTTTGCCTCTGGTGACAATGATTGAGGTTATTTCTTTTCTCTCCCGTCCAATTAGTCTTTCTCTTCGTCTTTTTGCGAATATGCTTGCTGGTCATATTACGCTCAAAGTGTTTTCTGGGTTTGTTGTTTCAATGATTGGGGTAGGACTCGTAGGTGTGGGTGGTTCGGTTTTACCGCTTATTATGACTGTAGCGATTACTGCTCTTGAGTTTTTGGTCGCATTTCTTCAGGCTTACGTCTTTACGGTTTTAACTTGTATGTATCTTAATGATGCAATTCATCCAGGACATTAATAGAACTGGCGGTTTTCCGTCGAATAATGCAATTTCGCTTTAAAGGAGAATAACATGGAAATGGTGCTTGCAGCAAAATATATTGGCGCTGGTCTTGCTTGCTTTGGTATGGCTGGAACAGCTTTAGGACTTGGTAATATTTTTGGTAGCTATCTTTCTGGTGCATTACGAAATCCATCAGCAGCGGATAGTCAGTTTGGACGTCTTGTCTTTGGTTTTGCTGTAACAGAAGCTTTGGGAATTTTTTCACTGCTCATTGCTTTACTACTTCTTTTTGGGGTTTAATCATCATCAAAAGGGTATATCTGTTCTTGCATGAGGAAAGATTTACCCTTTTAGCTCTTAACCAGAGAGATGTCAGTCAGTTATCATCGGTTATAGAGGGCTTTAATAAGCTATTTAAAGGATGAAAGAAGATGTTTGTTTCAAGCGCTTATGCACAGAACACTGAAACGTCGATAGAACATATTAAAAAGGTGGCAGAACATGCAAATCGCGTGTTTCCGCCTTTTGATTTTGTACATTTTGGTTCGCATTTTTTCTGGTTGGCGATTTCTTTCGGACTTTTTTATCTTTTTATCTCTCGTGTAATTGTACCACGTATTGGTGGTGTTATTGAAACGCGGCGAGATCGAATCGCATCTGATTTAGATCAGGCAATGCGCATGAAGCAGGAAGCAGACATTGTTGTTGAAACTTATGAGCGGAAATTAGCAGAAGCGCGTTTGAAAGCGCATGCTATAGCGCAGGTAGCTAGTGAAGAATTAAAAGAAAAAGCAGAGCTTGAACGGAAAGAAATTGAAGAGAGTTTAGAAAAAAAACTCGCAGATGCTGAAAAACAGATAGCAAAAATTCGGGATAAGGCGATGCAAAATGTTGGTTCTATCGCTGAAGAAGTGGCTCTTGAAATTGTGAAAAAATTGATTGACGTTGATATCAGCAAAGAGGC
The DNA here is from genome assembly GCF_042194535.1 of Bartonella sp. CR84HXZ. NCBI lineage: Bacteria > Pseudomonadati > Pseudomonadota > Alphaproteobacteria > Hyphomicrobiales > Bartonellaceae > Bartonella > Bartonella sp. CR84HXZ. The sequence continues at coordinate 74,416 of NZ_JBHIMY010000004.1, forward strand.
TGTTCGTTCAGTTGTTAAAACAGCGGATTATTGAGGAAGACAAAAATGACTGATACTTTTTGGGCATTTGTTGGGTTAGTTCTTTTTTTAGCTCTTTTAGTCTATTTCCAAATTCCACAGAGGGTTATACACCATCTTGATGCGCGCGCGAAGCGTATCAAAGATGAGCTGGATGAGGCTCTGCGTCTTCGTGAAGAGGCACAGGAAATATTGGCTGAATATCAACGCAAACATGCAGAAGCAGAAAAAGATGCGCAAGAAATTATTGCAGCAGCAAAACATGAAGTTGAATCTGTTATTGCTGAGGCTCGTACAAAAGCAGAAGAATATGTAAAAAACCGCAATAAATTGGCAGAGCAAAAAATTGCTCAAGCAGAAGCGGATGCGATACGCATGGTTTCTTCATCGGCTATTGATTTGGCAATTTCTACAGCACGTATCCTTATTGCAAAGGAATTAGATTCTGACAAGGCAGACGAACTTATTAAAGAGTCTCTTGAGAAAGAATCATTTATCAAAATGAAAACATATCTTAATTAATGATATTTGAGAGATAAAAAATGTCCTCTTTGGTTGCATAATTTTCTCAAGATTCATTAATAAAAGTCATAAAAAAATTTATCTTCATTATTTTTATCAATTAATAGGACATTTTGATTCTAAATGACAAGTTTTGAAAAGTCCGCAACCGATTGTGTAATAATGTGAATACGTTTGAGAAGAGCAAAACGGTTAGCACGAACATCAGGTTTTTTATCATTCACCAATACCTTTTCGAAAAATATATCAATCAATTTTCCAAGTGGCGCTAGCACACTGAGTACAAATGATAAATTTGTCGCATTGATGGGAGCAAGAACCTGTTTTTCTACTTCACAAATTGCATGATAGAGCTGCTTTTCTTCTTTCTCGACAAAGAGCTCAGGATTAATTTCATTCACTATTGTTGTGCTTTTTTGAAATTCATTTTCAAGAATATTGGCAGTACGTTTTACAGAGGCTACAAAGTTCATTCCATCATGGGTATTGATAAAAGCGATAAGCGATTCGACACGACGTGCAACCAATAAAAAATCATCAGAATCTTTATTTAAAACGGCTTCAAGGGCATCGTAACGAGCACCTTCCTCTTTTAGATAGATTTTCAAACGGTCATGAAAAAAGAATAACAGGTCTGATAAAATATATTCTGTTTTTTCTGGAAGCAGATTCAGCAATTGTGAATTTTCTCTTTGAGAGATTTCATATTTATTTTTTTGTTGTAAGAAAAGATTCATTGCTAACTGAAACAGTGGCATAAGATTGATTTTCCAATCTCGCGAAAGTACAAGCCTAATAACTCCCAGTGCTGCTCGTCTTAACGCATAGGGATCTTTTGAGCCCGTTGGTTTTTCATTAATGAGCCAAAAGCCAACGAGCATGTCAATTTTGTCGGCGAGCATAACGGTTATAGCAAGCGGTTCTTGTGGAAGGCGATCTGTTGGTCCTTGAGGTTTATAATGGTCCTCAATTGCTACAGCTACGCGAGGATCTTCCTCTTGAAGAAGGGCATATTTTTGCCCCATAACCCCTTGTAGTTCAGGAAACTCTCCGACAATTTCTGTTTGCAAATCAGCTTTTGCAAGGATTGCTGCACGTTTTGCTAAAAGAGGATCTGTCTGTATCAAAGGTGCAATTTCTTGTGCGAGTGTAGCAATGCGTTCTATTCTTGCACCTTGCGTACCTAATTTAGCATGAAAAGTTACATTCAAATGATCAAGTCGCGCCATTCTTTGATCGAGAGGTTTTTTTATATCAAGATCAAATTTTTTTATAGAAGATTCTAATTGTTGAATATCAGGCAAATCACGCTGATCGGTTTGCCAAAAATAAAGTGCATCAGAAAGACGGGCACGGACAACCTTACTATTTCCTTTTGAAATTTCTTTGCCTTCATCATTTGAAAGAATATTAGAAACGAGAATAAAATGATGAGAAAGTTTTACTTTTTCTCCTTGTTTACGGGTAACAAAACATTTTTGATTAGCTCGAATGGTCAAGCGAATAATTTCTGGAGGAATATCAAGGAATGATTGGTCAAAATCACCCATCAGGATAACAGGCCATTCAACAAGACCAGCAACTTCTTCTAGGAGGGGATTGTCTTGAACTAGTTCTAAACCGTTGGCAAAGCAGAGATTTTGGGCATCAGCTAAAATAATATTCTTTCGTCTCTCGGCATCCAGAATGACTTTATGGGTTTCAAGTTGAGTAACATAATCATCAAAGCGGCGCACTTGAAATGGCTTTCCATCACTTAAGAAACGATGACCATAAGTTAAATTATTGCTTTTAAGAGAACCAATTGTAAACGGAATAACATGTGTTTCACCAATTTCTGGTCCGAAGACGCAAAGAATGTTTTGTAAGGGTCGAATCCACTTCAGAGCACCACTTTGTGCTGAATCTTTTCCCCAACGCATAGATTTCGGCCACGGAAAGTTGCGGATAATATTCGGTAAAATATCGGCAATAATTTCTTCTGCAGCTCGACCTTTTTTAACAATTTTAGCAATATAAAAATGACCTTTTTTATCATCATGTCCAATATGTGCTTCAGAAATATCGTTTAATCCTGTTGCACGTAGAAAACCATCAATTACATGCTGTGGTGATTTTATACTAGGACCTCTTCGTTCTTCATGGATATCTTTTGAGCGTATGGAAAGTCCGCGTATGTCCAATGTTAGCCGACGAGGTGTCCAATATTCACGAGCAGCTTCATAGATCAATCCAGCATTCACAAGTTGATCTGTAACAGATTTTTTGAGATCAGCAGCAGCTTTTCGTTGCATACGTGCGGGGATTTCTTCACTGAAAAGTTCAAGAAGAAGATCAGACATTAGGCTTCTCCAGTATATATTTGTCCAGCTTCTGTGAGTAAGAAGGCTTCCCCACAACGGCGCGCGAGATCACGAACGCGAAGAATGTAATTTTGTCGTTCGGTTACAGAAATAACGCCACGTGCTTGCAAAAGATTAAAGATATGGCTCGCTTTAATACATTGATCATAGGCAGGAAAAACACAGCGATGTAATATATTTTCTTTATTTGGTTTTCCAGCATCAAGAAGTGCCCTGCATTCGCGTTCTGCATCGATAAAATGCTGATGTAGCAATTTTGTATCAGCAAATTCGAAGTTGTAATATGAGTATTCCTGTTCTGCCTGTAAAAAAATATCTCTATAACTTATTTTGTTTTCTCCCTCCAAACCATTAAAGTTAAGGTCATAGACGTTATCAACCCCTTGGATATACATCGCTAGACGCTCAAGACCGTATGTGAGTTCCCCTGAAACTGGAGCGCATTCAATGCCACAAACTTGTTGAAAATAAGTAAATTGAGAGACTTCCATCCCATCGCACCAGCATTCCCATCCAAGCCCCCAAGCACCAAGGGTGGGACTTTCCCAATCATCTTCAACAAAGCGAATATCATGCAGTTTTGTATCAAGTCCGATAGCTTGTAGCGACTTTATGTAAAGTTCTTGTAGATTGAGCGGAGAGGGTTTGAGAAGTACTTGGAATTGATAATAGTGTTGTAAACGATTTGGATTCTTACCATATCGTCCATCTGTTGGACGTCTGGAGGGTTGGACATAAGCAACTTTCCAAGGGCGTGGACCTAGGGAGCGTAATGTTGTTGCTGGATGAAAAGTCCCAGCTCCGACTTCCATATCGTAAGGTTGCAAAATTGCACATCCATAGTGTGCCCAATAATTTTGCAAAGTTAAGATTAGTCCCTGAAAAGAACGTTTAGGGTTAAGATGTTCAGGCAGTTTCACGCTTTATACTCTTTATATTGGACTAAACAAAAAACCAAAGTAATTTTAGTTTCTCTGTTTATTATTTCATGTGGTTTATGGTTAAGCATCGTTTATTGCAAACCAAATTTCAACTTTTCTTGAATTTGTTCAGAATTTTCTGGTTTTCCGTCAATTGCGTGGTTCCATTGAAAGATTGCTTCACGTTTACGTCCAACTTTCCAATAGACATCACCTAAATGATCATTCAGTGTTGGGTCCTCAGGTTGTAATCTGACAGCATTTTCTAATATTTGCACTGCTTTATTATATTCTTTTAGTTTATAATAAGCCCACCCTAAAGAATCGAGAATATGACTGTTGTGAGTTTGCAAAGCGGAAGCTTTTTGCAGCATACGGAGCGATTCTTCAAGCTTCTCACCACGTTCTACAAGGGAATAGGCTAAATAATTAAGAACCTGCGGCTGGTTTGGAAAAAATTCAAGCGATTTTCTCAAGTCAATTTCTGCTTTTGGCCATTGCTTTAAACGTTCGAAAGCAATACCACGCTGATAAAAGAGTTTCCAATCGTCCTGCTGAAAGTTTTTTATCTGGGCAATAGCGGTGTCTAGAGTTTTAATGGCCTCAAGGAATTTATTGTCCTGCATATAAAAAGCAACGAGCGTTATCAAAATATTACGATCATTGGGAAACTTTTCATTTAACAATGTGAGTAATTTTATTGCTTCTTTGTAATTGTTGTTATTGGCAAGAAGGAATGCAAGATGAAGTTGTCCATCTTTATAATAAGGAGATTTAGGGGATAAAGCGCGATAAAGTTTAATTGCTTTATGAGGATCACTCAATTTAGCAGAAATGTGTGCGAGCTGAAACAGTGTTGCGTCATTTTGAGGGTATAAGGCGAAAGATAATTGCTTAAAAATACGTGCAATTCGCCCTGAGTTTTTGTGGTTGAGGGCTGTTCCAAAATTATATAATACCTCAGCTGCTCCTTGTTGAGGTGTTTTAATAACTCTCTCTAAGAAAGAATTTTTTTCAATTTTTTCTCGAAAGTTTTTAAGGACTTCTCGACCTGACAACATTTGTTCGCCATTTTGGATTGTTTGAATAGCTTGGTTACGCATATTATGGCGCAATTGGAATGAGGCATAGGCTATGATAATACGTTCATAGGTATTAGGAGCGATAAGAGTCCCCTGTTTGTTACTAAGTGCTTTAATGAAATATTTTTTTGCATCCTTTGGCTGTTCTGCAAGGTCGCTCATAAGTGCTAGATGATAAGATATAAAAAGGTCATACCAGACAGGACCTTTGAGTTTCTTAAGATCAGCGATTGCCTGAGATTTTTGTCCAGATCCAAATTTAATCCAAGCACCGATGAGTTCAGGTATTGGATTATTGGATTTCGGAGGTTCTTTTGATTGCAGAAGAAAATTGGCATTCTTATAGTCTTTTTTGATGAGACTTTCTACTGACAAAGTTAAGGAAACAAAGGGAGTTATAACATCTTGCTCTTTGAGTTTTTGGGCTTGTTGGACAGCTTCTTTAAAGTTTCCGACCGAGAGCATAGCTTCAAGGAGCTCTTTTTGTGTTTCAATGTTATCAGGCTGATAAACGAGTGCTTGTTTAAAGTAATTGATAGCAAGTTCTGTTTTATTTTCATGATTTGCAACCCTTCCAGCTAAATAAGCACCTGTAAATGAGCTTGTATGAATTGCGGTGCTTATTTTACTGTAGGTGGGGAATGGCATCAGCATGATACCCACGATAAAGAGGGTAAAAATTCGGGATACCGTTGCAGAGCACATGGAGCTAATCCTTTTCAAGATAATCAATCGATGGTGTTGTTTATAGATCATATCTCATTACTTTATTGAGAAATACTGCGATTCTTGCAAAGAATTCAGTTTACGCGCGCAATACAAAATTCAACAGTCTCAACGAGAGCATTGTAAGCAAGATTTTCGTTCATGGGAATAAGAGCATCAATTGCATGTTTTCCGTAGATGCGTGCTTGTTCTATTGTATCTGTGATACTATCATACTTTTCTATTAAGTGTTGCGCGTATGCGAAGGCTTCATTATTGTTATTGCCATCTTCAAGTGCTTGTTTCCAGAAATTTTTTTCTACTATATTTCCACGTTCATATGCGATAATAACAGGCATTGTTATTTTTCCTTCTCTAAAATCATCCCCTATATTTTTTCCTAAGCTTTGAGCACTACCGCTATAGTCAAGTGCATCATCAATCAATTGGAAAGCTAAACCTAAAGATGTTCCATATTCACGTAATGAAGAACGCTCTTTATGTCCATAGCCAGCAACAATCGGTCCTACTTCAGCGGCTGCTGAAAAAAGTGCGGCTGTTTTGGCATTGATGATTTTGAGATAGTCTGAAGGGCTGGTTTTGATATTTTTTGCAGCAGAAAGTTGCATAACTTCTCCTTCAGCAATAATTGCAGCAGCGTTCGCTAGGACAGAGAGCGCTTCTATGGAACCGACATCGACCATCATTTTAAAAGCCTGACCCAACAGGAAATCACCAACAAGTACGCTTGCTTGATTCCCCCAAATCATCCGTGCCGTGGATTTTCCACGTCGCAAATTACTTTCATCAATCACATCATCGTGTAGTAATGTTGCTGTATGCATAAATTCAACAGCTGTTGCGAGTTTTATATGCCCGTCACTTTGATAACCGAACATATGAGCAGAAGCGAGCGTAATCATTGGGCGTAATCGCTTTCCACCTGATGAAATAAGATGGTTGGAAATTTCAGGGATCATCTCAACCTCTGATTTTGCCATAGAGAGAATAAATTGATTCACGCGCTCCATATCTTTTTGAGTAAGATTGACAAGAGATTGAAGAGAAATTTGATTATTTCTTATTTGTTCTGGTTTGATAGCTGCGCTCAATGTGTTTACTCCTAGAGTATTGCAATGGACATATATAAAATTTACTTTATTTACTAGCATAAAGGGGGTTTGTGTTTGACTCAAGCTTTTGATGGCGCTTTGAAGTGTAAGCTTGGAATGTTATTGGCAATAAATGTTCTTTAGTGAGTGTAATCTTGTTGTTATGAAATAATAAAAAAATTTAAAATAGCAGCTGAATGGCAAAAATGCAGTTTATAAAGGTGAACATTAGGCTTTTAAATGGATAAAACAACGAATCAGAGTGGTGAAACAATTGATAGTTTTCACCGCGGAAAATTTTATTTGGTTCAACCCCATAAATATGGTCATCGTTCTGGAATGGATGCGATGTTATTGGCTAGTTTGGTTCCAAGTAATTTAAAGGGCAAGGTTGTTGATTTAGGCGCAGGTGCTGGAGCTGCAGGGTTGGCTGTTGCTTCGCGTTGTCTGAAAGTTCATGTTACTTTAGTTGAACGTTCAGCTTTTATGGTATCTTACGCTCAAAAAACGCTTATGCTAGAACTAAATAAACAATTTGCTAGCCGAATTTGTTTGCTAGAAGCAGATGTTACCTTCAAAGGGAATGCCCGTATAAAAGCAGGTTTGATAGATAATAGCTTTGATTTTGCGATTATGAATCCACCTTTTAATAATCCTACTGATCGCAAGACACCTGATAAACAAAAATCTGAAGCACATGTTATGTCTGAAGCGATGTTTGATAATTGGTTGCGGAGTGCAGCGGCCATTGTTAAGCCAGGTGGATACTTAGGGCTCATTGCACGTCCACAATCGCTGACAGATATCTTGCGTGCTTTAGAAGGGCGTTTTGGTGATATTTGTATAATTCCTGTGCATGCACGTGCGAAAACAGCTGCAATTCGTCTTTTATTTTACGCAAAACGAGGAAGCAGAGCAGCTTTATCTATTTTACCGGCATTGGTTATACATGAAGGTAATGACCATACTTTTTCACCCCAAGTTGATGCAATTAATAATGGATATATAAGCTTGTGGGAACTTTTCTAATAGTATCTTGTGTTTTTTAGTTTATTATTTAAAGTCGAAACTTTGTTGTTAGGGAGGTTTGACTTTGGGTGAAATTATATTTCTGCTTGTAATGTGGGGATTGATTGGCGCTTTTGGATATTATCGCGTTCTTCCTCTTTGTTGTCCTTTCCTATTTAATTGTTCTTAATTTATAAGGAGATTTTGTTTTGATGGATTTTATTAAAAGTTTTATTCCACGTCGTTTTTCTTCCGATAAACTTGAAATTCCTGTGGTGCGCCTTCAAGGAGCAATTATGGATTCATCAGCGTCTATATCTCGTACCCTTTCCCTCAGTAGGTGTGCAAATCTTTTAGAGAAGGCTTTCGCACACAAAAAGTCACCGGCTGTTGCACTTATTATTAATTCTCCTGGTGGTTCACCTGTACAATCGCGTTTTATCTTCAAGCGTATTCGTGACTTGGCAGAAGAAAAAAATAAAAAGGTTCTTGTGTTTATTGAAGATATTGCAGCATCCGGTGGTTATATGATTGCTTGTGCGGGGGATGAAATTTTTGCAGATCCTTCTTCAATTGTTGGTTCCATTGGAGTGGTTTCAGCTTCCTTTGGTTTTCCGGAACTTTTGAAGAAAATTGGTATCGAACGGCGTGTATACACAGCAGGAAAGAACAAAGTTACATTAGATCCATTTCAGCCAGAAAAAAAGGCGGATATCGAGCATTTGAAATCTCTCCAACTTGAAGTGCATCAAACTTTTATCGATTTGGTTAAAGAACGCCGTGCTGAAAAATTATCAAATGATTCGAATCTCTTTACAGGAATGTTTTGGAGTGGAAAACAAAGCGTTGAGCTTGGTCTGGTTGATGGATTGAATGATGTACGTTCTGTTATTAAGGAGCGCTTTGGTAATGATGCAAAACTTCGACTTATTATGCCTCCAAAAAGTTTCTTAGGACCTAAAACGCCTTCAGGAGTGACGGCACATACGGTTTATACAGTCGTTGACAGTGCATTGATGGCAGCAGAAGAGCGAGCACTTTGGCAGCGTTATGGTTTGTAATGGAAAGGATTATTCAAGCCAGAGGGATTGTTATCTAAAAACAGATTCTAGAAGAAAAAAGGCTTGAAATGATACGAATGAGAACATGTCGTTTATTTTGTATGAGTGCTCTTTATATTTATTGTTTGTTTAGAAAACGATTAAGAATATTCCAAGCTGTTTATAGGGTTTGTGCTAATAAAAGTATGGATAAAAGGGGGAATTTGTAAAAGAACCCTATGTAGGTGAATATTACGTCATATGATATCAAATGTACAAGCTTCGTTCCAAGGACATTCCTATTTATTTACACCTATTAAATTGAATTTAGCTCTACATGTTGTGGGGCAACGTTCTGATGGGTATCATTTAATAGAAAGTTTGGTTTATTTTAGTCTTAGCGGTGATTGTCTACACTATGCACCTTGCGAAAATAATCAATTTGTTTTGACGGGACCGTTTGCAAAAGGCCTTGTGTCTCATTTAGATAATTTGGTTATTCGCGCACGGGATTTTATGCATAAGACTTTTCCTGAATGTGCTCAACCTGCTTTTTTTCGGCTTGTAAAAACATTACCTGTTGCTTCAGGCATTGGTGGTGGCTCAGGTGATGCAGCTGGGGTTATAAGCATGTTGCGTCAACAGTGGAATCTTGATTGCTCTTACCAAGAATTAGCAAAAATGAGCTTAGTTCTTGGTGCTGATGTTCCCATGTGCCTTTATGCATTAGAATATCAGCAGCCACTTTTGGTCAAAGGAATTGGTCAAGAGATGATACAACTAAAAGGAGCCTGTTCTCTTGCAATAGTATTGGTTAATCATGGACAAGAGATTTCAACACAAACTGTTTTTAAAGCGTTAGAGAAGCGTCATAATCCTTCTTTAAAAATTAATACAGATTCTTTAAAGAGTGTTGATTCATTGGTTGAAGCTTTACAAGAAACGCGTAATGATCTTTTTTCTTCTGCATTAAAAATAGCACCTCAGTTAGCTGAAGTGTTATCTGTATTAGATGAATGTGGGGCTCTTTTTTCCCGTATATCTGGAACGGGAGCAACTTGCTTTGGCATTTTTAAAAATAAACAAACAGCGCAACAAGCAGCTCTTTTTATCAAATCAATGCACCCAAATTGGTTTGTAAAACCTATCATGACTTTAGGAAATATTTGATAAATAAATATAAAAGCTTTTATTTCGTCCTGATTTTATTATACACAGTGAAAGAGGGTAACCAAAGAAATGTATTTTTTTATCTTTTGTGCAAGAATTCGCATAATGTTTGGAGAGCCATTTAAAACTGTAATGCTTGCAAAAAATGATCAGGCTACAGAAATAGATGTATGTTTGTTGTATTGTGATTTATCAAAGATGTTTAATGTTCCGCTTCAACCAAATTTTTCGTGCGAATTGGATTTGCAAAAACAGGGTTTTTTTCATATAGCAGGTGTTGATGAAGTAGGACGGGGGCCTCTCGCTGGACCTGTGGTAACGGCAGCAGTTATCTTGGATAAAGACCATATTCCTAATGGGTTAAATGATTCAAAAAAACTTTCTTTTCTCCAACGAAATAGACTTTATCATGAAATTTTGCAAAGTGCATTAGCGGTTTCAGTCGCTAGTCTTTGTGCTCGTACAATTGATCAATCTAATATTAGAAAAGCAACTTTAGAAGCAATGCGTCGCTGTATTATAGGGTTAGCCATTCCAGCCCACTATGTCCTTGTTGATGGACGTGATATTCCTTCTGAGTTGTCCTGTCCTGCAATGGCGTTGATTAAGGGCGATCAGCGTTCGGTTTCAATTGCAGCCGCATCTATTATTGCGAAAGTAACGCGTGACAGGATGATGGAGTGTGCAGGACAAGTTTATAAAGGGTATGGTTTAGAGAAGCATGTAGGTTATGCAACACTAGCGCATCGTACAGCTCTTGATAAATATGGACCAATTATAGGATTACATCGTTATAGTTTTGCACCACTAAAAGAGTGTTATAGAAATGGTGTGTCATGACGATTCTACCACTCAATAGTGCTTCGATAAGAGAGGCAATAGCGCTTCTTAAACAAGGGAAGTTAGTAGCATTACCAACGGAAACTGTTTATGGATTAGCGGGCGATGCAACAAATGGGAGGGCAATTTCTTCTATTTTTTCTACAAAGAGTCGTCCGCAAATTAATCCTCTTATTGTGCATGTCAGCGGCATCGAAATGGCGGAACGTTATGTGAAAATTGACTTTCTTTCACGCCAATTAATGGAGGAATTTTGGCCAGGGCCTTTGACATTGGTTTTGCCTTTAAAGGAACAGCATAATATTCATCCTTTAACAACCTCTGGTTTGAATACCTTGGCTGTTCGTTTTCCAGACAGTCGTTTTGCGGAAGTAGTACAACATTTTGGCCGACCACTTGCTGCTCCTAGTGCGAATCAGTCGGGGCGTCTTAGCCCTACTTCAGCTGAGGCTGTTTTTGCATCTTTGGGGGAATCTGTTCCTTTGATATTGGACGGAGGACCTGCTAAAATAGGGCTTGAATCAACGATTATTAAGATTTGTGATGAAAATATTTATCTTTTGCGTCCAGGGGGGCTTGCGGCTGATAAAATTGAAGAAATTGTGGGGAAGTCTTTAAAACGGATAGATCAAAGGGCGGCGATTGAAGCTCCAGGGATGTTAAAGTCGCATTATGCTCCCAATGCTACGATTCGTTTGAATGTAGAAAAGGTGGAAAATGGTGAAGCGCTTTTAGCATTTGGTTCAAAGCGCGTTATGGGGGCTGAAAATGCCGTTTCTATTTTAAATCTTAGCGAAGATGGAAAGTTGGAAGAGGCAGCCTTTCATTTATTTCAATATATGAAGGAATTAGATTCATTTAAAGTGAGATGTATCGCAGTAGAACCTATTCCATCATACGGATTAGGGGAGGCGATCAATGATCGTCTTATACGGGCTGCGGCTCCAAAGGAGAAACAAACATGGAGCAGAAATTAATTGAGGGGTTTAGAGAAATTGTTGGTGCTAAGCATGCTATAACAGATCAAGCGTTGATTGCACCGTATTTGCTTGAAGAGCGTGGGCTTTTTCATGGAAAAACACCTTTACTTTTACGTCCATCTTCTTGCGCAGAGGTCTCATCGATTATGCAGCTAGCGAGCAAAACACGCACACCGATTGTGCCACAGGGTGGAAATACAGGGCTTGTGGGGGGACAACAACCAGATGAAAGAGGAGGGAGCGTTCTTTTATCCATGGAACGATTAAATAAGATTAGAACTATAAATCTTGAGGGAAATTTTGTTGTTGTAGAGGCAGGTGTTATTTTACAGGATTTACAGAAAAAAGTGGATGAATCAGGTCGTTTTTTCCCTCTTTCTTTGGCTTCTGAAGGTTCTTGTCAAGTAGGGGGAAATCTTTCGTCGAATGCTGGAGGGACAGCTGTTTTAGCCTATGGCAATATGCGTGATCTTTGTCTTGGTTTGGAAGTTGTTTTACCGGATGGCCGTATTTTAGATGATTTGCGTTTTGTTAAAAAAGATAATAGCGGTTACGATTTGAAAAATCTTTTTATTGGTGCAGAAGGCACATTAGGTGTTATAACCGCAGCCGTTTTGAAGATGTTTCCAAAAATAAAAGGAAAAGCTGTTGCTTTGGTGGGATTATATAGTCCGGCGAAGGCTTTAGAGTTTTTATCTCTGGCTCAAAAATATGGAGGAGGGATGTTGACAGGTTTTGAGCTCATGGGAAATCTCAGTTTGCAAATGGCTTTAGATTATAAGATGTGTGAGAAGCCTCCTCTTCAGCGGAAGCATGAATGGTATGTATTAATGAACATTTCATCATTGCAAGGCGATGATGAGGCGTTATCAGTACTGAGTATTATTTTAGAAGAAGCTTTAAAGAATGCGGTGATAGAAGATGCAATTGTTGCACAATCTTTAAAACAGCAAGATTTTTTTTGGCAGTTGCGTGAAAGTATATCCTATGCACAAAAGTTAGCAGGAGGGTCCATTAAGCATGATATTGCGGTCCCACTTGCTTCTATTCCTGATTTTATTGCTGAGGCAGCGCTTATTGTTGAAGATATTGCTCCAGGAGCACGGGTGATTTGTTTTGGACACATGGGCGATGGAAATTTACATTATAACATTACACAACCTGTAGGAGCTGATACGATGGTGTTCTTGCAGTTATGGTCAAAAATGAATCATCGCATTCATAGTTTAGTGATGGACTATAGAGGTGCATTTTCTGCTGAGCATGGAATTGGTCAGCTTAAGCGCGAAGAACTTCGTTCTTTTAAATCGCCTGTCGCATTGGATATTATGCAAGGGATTAAAAAAACGCTCGATCCTTTAGGGATAATGAATCCCGGAAAAGTATTATAATTCAAGAATAGTGATCATGTATTTTTGTTTAGATTTTAATAACCAAAAAAGAAACCAGTTGTTTTTTATTCAAACTTTTAATAATCCAATGAGAAAAAGCTGCTAAAGGGTGTATGTTATTTAAGATAAATTGGGATAATGTATATGGCTAATCAATGCTTTAATCAGGCAAAAGCGGTGCTTGAATTTCGGTTAGATCCGTGCCATTTGCCACAAACGACGACATATTTTTCATCCAAAACGGGTAATCAGGTTATTTGTTCGTTAAATGAGCGTGGTGTTTCTTTTAAAACGGATATGCCTTCAAGCTTATCGCATTTAATACCCCCTTATCATTTCCAAGGAATTGCAGCACGTACCGTGAAAACGCGTTCAGGAGAAAGAGCTGTTGCATTAGAATTACTTCATGCCGATGAGGAAGCTTGTATACCGCTTTTGGTTTCCAGAGATTTGAATAATGTTCTTCTGGATTGGCGATTATGGGCGGATACTTATGGACTCCCCATGCTTATGATCAATGAAGATAATCGCATTCTGGTTGTAAAAGATCGTTCTGATTTACATCGTTTTTTTGGTACAACAGCACATTCTAAACAAAAGCGTTTTTTACTTCGTTATAGCAATCCGTTAGGCTTGCGTTTGGTGATTGCGAATCGAATTGCACTCCAGTAATATTAATATGCATTCATTTTTGTACTACCGTAAGCATTTATCTTGTTGTGCCGTAAAACATCGTTGTTTGGGGCGGTAATATAAGGCGTGTAAACTTCACACATGAAGTATTTTTAGAGGACATGGCGAATATTCTTAAGTTTGCTTGTCGATCTTTGTGTAAGTGAAGCATATGAGTAGGAACCAAGAGGAACCCGCTCAATGAGAATCCGGACGTTTACAGATGGGATTTGGTGTGACTTTTGGTTCTTTAAGGCAAAGAGGAAGTCAATGATTGTAAATGAGAGTTTTTTGACACCATACATTGGCAGCAGGAATCGGTTATGTTAAACGCTTTTCTCGGAGAGGTAAAAACGGCTTTCATAACAATAGAAACCGTTTTTTTGGCGGTGTAATTTTTGGTTTTTGCCACATCATTAAAACACGAGCAGATTGCTGGAAGTGTTTTTTACTTTTTTATAAATCATTTCTCCATGTTGAATGAGAGCTTTGAATATTGCAAAATATTCTTACTTCATCTCTCTCCTATAATCAAAATCATTTTTTTGCACGTTATAAGAAGGGGTAGAGTGTGGATAAAAATCATTAAAAAAGAGTAAACACTCTCTGATAAAGCGTTTAGATAGAAAGGGTTATCGTAATATTGGGAGTTGGAAAATACAATGATAGTATCGGTTTTTATCTTTATTTCAGAAAGATGGCAGAATGGATTTATACTATTTGCAGGTAGTGTCGTAAAATGGGAGTGACGAGCATGAGAGATATTGTTTAAGAATTTGTACGTGAATAACATCAGTATCTTTTTTTTGGCATTTTATTTTTCGTAAAAGCGGAATTTCATTAAAAAACGCAATAAATAAGAGAAATGATAGTATATATGTTTTTCTTCAGGGTTTTATAAGAAAGAAAGTATTTATAAAGATGATGAGAAAATACGTTTAAATTAAATACAACAGTAAAATGATCAGTTTATATCACAGTGTTATATTCAGAGAAATTTCCTATTTTATCATGAGTAGATATCCTATTTACAATATTTGATTGTTCAAAGGAAAGCACACTCATTTTTTCAAAATTATGGTCAACGTAAAACAGTAAGAAAATTTGTGTATCATGCTCTTATATAAAATAATCAAATCGGAAAAAAGAATATTCAAAGGATTTAGTTTTCTCGCGCAATGGCTCTCCATCCGATATCACGACGAACAAAACCTTCTGGCCAATCAATACAATCAACAGCTTCATAAGCACGTTTTTGTGCGTGCGTAATCGTTTTTCCTGTTGCTGTTATGTTGAGGACACGTCCACCATTTGCAATGAGTTCTCCATCACGCAATACTGTACCAGCTTGAAAAACTTTCACATCGGGAAGATTGTTTACTTTATCAACGTTACGGATAACAGTACCTTTTTGGGGAGAGTCTGGATAACCATTGGCAGCCATAACAACGGTGAGAGCAGTTTTTTCAGACCACCGAAGAGGCTTATTTTCAAGTTTTCCTTGAGCTGCAGCAAGAAAAATTGGCAAAATGTCATCTTTGAGGCGCATCATTAAAACTTGACATTCAGGATCACCGAATCGTACGTTAAATTCAATTAATTCGGGTCCTTTTTGCGTTATCATTAATCCGACGAAGAGAATACCTTTAAAGGGGGCGCCCATTTCTTTCATGCTTTTTAAAGCTGGTTCAACAATTTCTTTGAGGGTACGATTCACTATTTCTTGGGTCATGATGGGCGCTGGTGAATAAGCACCCATACCACCGGTGTTTGCTCCAATATCGCCATCACCTACACGTTTATGGTCTTGAGCAGAACCAAAAGGAAGAGCAACTTTACCATCACAAAGGCAGAAGAAGCTTGCTTCTTCACCTTCAAGAAAAGATTCTACAACAATTTTGTTTCCTGCATCTCCAAATGCACTTTTGAAGCAGGCATCGACTGCGTTAAATGCTTCTTCCATAGTTGTTGCAACCACGACACCTTTGCCAGCTGCTAAGCCATCAGCTTTAATAACAATGGGAACACCTTGTTGATGAATGTAAGCTTTAGCTTTAGAGGCATCATTAAAGCATTGGTAACTTCCTGTAGGAATGTTATTCTTACGACATAAATCTTTTGTAAAAGCTTTAGAACCTTCTAGTTGAGCAGCTTTTTGAGTAGGACCAAATACACAGATGTTAGCGCTATTAAGAGAGTCTGTTATACCCGCAACCAATGGTGCTTCTGGTCCTACAATCACAAGATCAATAGAATGTTTTTTACAAAAATCAATAACAAGGGGATGGTCATCAATGTTTAAATTAATATTTTCACCAAATTCTGTTGTTGCAGGGTTTCCAGGAGCACAATATAACTTTGTTAGCAGTGGTGATGCAGCTATTTTCCATGCTAAAGCATGTTCTCGTCCACCTGAGCCAATAAGAAGAATATTCATTGCTTGCTCCTCTCATAAAAGATGATTAATCTCATCTCCTTCTCATAAGAATGAAATGTCTCTATCGCAAGACCAAAGGTAAATCATTTGATGAAAAAAAATAAAAATATCGCGCATGTTCAATCCTGTGAGAGTCAGGGACGGGTTATGGATGCATCTTCCAAACAATGGGTCTACAATTTCCTTCCCTGTTCTTTATGGTTTTATGCGCAATTGGCGCGTTGGGATCGGCCTATCGGATGGCAATTGTTGATGTGGCCTTGTTTTTGGTCAACAACAATGGCTTTTTTCTCTTATAACATGCATTACGATACTCTTTTATCAATGTTTCTTCACTGGGTTTGGTATCTTTTTCTTTTTTTTCTGGGATCTATTGCTATGCGAGGGGCAGGATGTACTTGGAATGATCTTATTGACCATAAAATTGATGCTCAGGTAGAAAGGACACGTTCTCGCCCATTGCCGACAGGTCATGTGAGTCGGTTTCAAGCAAGAGTTTTTATACTTATGCAATGTTTGGTTGGTTTAGTCGTTTTATCACAATTTAATAGGTTTAGTTTTTTTCTAGGTATTTCGTCATTGATAGCTGTTGCATTTTATCCTTTTATGAAACGCGTAACATATTGGCCGCAGTTTTTTTTAGGCGTTGCGTTTAATTGGGGGGCATTAATGGGGTGGGCTGTTGTCTTTGGAAGTTTAAGCTGGGCACCAATCTTGCTTTATGTGGGATCAATCTTGTGGACCATAGGATACGATACAATCTACGCACATCAAGATAAAGAAGATGATGCTACTGTTGGTGTCCGTTCTACGGCCCTTCTCTTTGGTAAAGGAACCAAGCGTGCTTTAGTATTTTTGTATGGTGGTTTTGTGGTGTTCGTTAGTTTAGCATTTTATTTAGCTGGAGTCCCTGTTCTTAGTTTTTTGGGGATTTTTGTGGCAAGCATCCATATGTTTATTCAAATTAAAGTCATTGATATAGATGACAGTTCACAATGCCTCAGGCTTTTCAAATCTAATTCGCTTATTGGTTTTGTGATTTTTGCTGGTTTGGTATGTGGGGGTATATGGACGATATTTTATCCTGCGGTCTAAAAATAAGTTAGCTAAAATCATAGTTTCTGCTGAATACAGTATTTTCTTTTAAATAAGCTTGTTGCTAATCTGTTTTAAGCAATACAGTAGAAAATATTACCAATCAACTTTTACAGTGAAAATGAATTACAGTGAAAATGAATTTCTTCTATTTAAATAAAATAAATCATCTTCTTTTAGAATTTTTCAAATAAAAAATACTTGTTTAACTGTTGGGAAGAAAAAATCTTTATAACGATGAAGTTTGAAGGATTAGGGATAAAGTTTTTGTCTTTTCCAATCGCTGTGTTCAACACAATCGCGTGTAAAAAGCAGACGATCATGTAAACGAAATGGGCGATCGCACCAGAACTCTATAGAAAGGGGTTTAACACGAAACCCAGACCAATAAGGTGGTCGTGGAATATTGCCTAGAGCATAACGCGCAGTATATTGAGCAATTGCTTTTTCGAGCACAAAACGATTGTCTAAAGGTTGAGATTGTTTAGATGCCCATGCACCAATTCGACTACCACGTGGTCGCGATTGGAAATAGGCATCGGCTTCCTGTTGACTTACTTTTTCAACAATTCCTCTAATTCTGACCTGACGACGGAGCGATTTCCAATGAAAACCTAAAGATGCTTTCATTGATTTTAAAATTTCTTGTCCTTTACAGCTTTCATAATTGGTATAGAAGACGAAGCCTTGGGGACTGTAGTCTTTGAGGAGAACCATACGAACATTAGGGAGTCCTGTTTCATCAACTGTTGCTAATGCCATAGCATTTGGATCATTTATTTCACTTATCGTTGCCTCTTCAAGCCACTTTGCGAAAAGTTCAAAAGGTTTTTGCATTTTCATAAAATGATCATCTGTTGGTATTTTGTTGCTCATAGTTTCTCCAAATATCAGTGAGTATGGGCGAGGCATTTTCTCATTTACTTTATCATCAAAAAGCCAATGCTATTGTGTATTTCTATGGTAGTTTAATTATTTTTACTTTAGCATAGGCTACAATGAGCTATATTAAATAAATGTCTCATTTTATCTGGTATTTTAGTTTATTGATAGACATATAAAAAGGAAAGAAGAAATTATTCTCTAGAATAGACTGATGAAGATATAAGGGATATTGAGCAACGGATCAGTTGATATTTTGAAAACGAAAAAATTGAAAAGAGGGCAATATGCGTGATCCCTACACGATTCTGGGTGTGGCACGTACCGCAAAATCGCAAGAGATTAAATCGGCATTTAGAAGATTAGCAAAGAAGTATCATCCAGACCATAATAAAGATGATACAAAGGCTAAAGAAAAATTTGCTGAAATTAATCAAGCTTATGAAATTATAGGTGATAAGGATAAAAAGGCACAATTTGACCGCGGTGAAATTGATATGGAAGGAAAACCGCTTTATCAAGCTTATGGTACTGGTGAAAATTTTAGCAATAAACAAAATCCCTTTTCAGGAAGAGCAAAGGGATTTGATTTTTCCTCTTCAGGTGGTTCAGGTTTTGATGCGAGTGATATTTTTCGGGATCTGTTTGGAGGAGGTAGTAGCTTTTCGAATTCCACACACTATAACCGTTCCCAACAAGGAGCACATGTTCGTGCTAATCTTGCCATAACATTAGAGCAGATGGTTGGCGCAGAAAAGGTGGAAGCTGTTTTTCCAAATGGAAAAAAGTTAAAAATTAAACTTCCAGATTATATTGAAGACGGACAGACTATTCGTTTAAAAGGTCAGGGAGAAGAGGTACCTCTCGGGCAAGCAGGAGATGCGTTGATAACCATTCAGATTCAAAAACATCCTCGTTTTCGGGTTGAAGGAAGAGCACTTCATCTTGATTTACCAGTTTCTCTTAAACATGCTGTTTTGGGAGCAAAAGAAGAAGTTGAGACGTTGGAGGGACGTGTGGTTTTAACGATTCCTGCTTGGTCAAGTTCTGATCGCGTTTTACGGTTGAAAGGAAAAGGGCTTCGTTTAAAAAATGGTACAAGAGATGATCTTTATGTGCATGTTCGCATTATGTTGCCGGAAGGTGAAAATGCCGCGCTAGAACAGTTTTTGCAAATGCAACAAGATTAATTTTAAAAATTTTTATATACAAAAGCGTAGTTTTTGTTTGATTTTAAACCAATTGCTTGAAGAAAAAGTTGACCTGTGTCATAGGCAGATGAATAATATTAATTTTAAGTAACAATGGGGCAGTGCTGATGGCTAAGGGTAATGGTTTGTTGTACGGTAAGCGTGGTTTAATTTTGGGGTTGGCCAATAATCGCTCCATCGCTTGGGGAATCGCTAAAGCGGCAAGTAGCGCAGGGGCAGAGCTTGCTTTTACCTATCAGGGTGAAGCAATGAAAAAGCGTGTTGAGCCTTTGGCTGAAGAATTAAAGGGGTTTGTTTGTGGACATTGTGATGTTTCTGACAGTGTCTCTATTGATACGGTCTTTAGAGAAATAGAGAAGAAATGGGGAAAACTCGATTTTTTAGTTCATGCTATTGGTTTTTCTGATAAAGACGAATTAAGTGGTCGTTATATTGATATCAGCGAATCAAATTTTATGATGACCATGAATATTTCCGTTTATTCCCTAACAGCTCTAACGAAGCGTGCAGAGAAATTGATGCCAGATGGTGGGTCAATCTTGACACTGACCTATTATGGTGCAGAAAAGGTTGTTCCCAATTATAATGTAATGGGGGTTGCCAAAGCAGCTCTTGAAGCGAGCGTGAAATATTTAGCGGTAGATTTAGGTCCTCAAAATATTCGTGTTAATGCTATATCTGCTGGACCAATTAAAACGTTAGCGGCTTCTGGTATTGGTGATTTTCGTTATATTTTAAAATGGAATGAATATAATGCTCCATTACGTCGTACGGTAACAATTGAAGAGGTTGGTGATTCTGCGCTTTATTTTCTTTCAGATTTGTCTCGTTCTGTTACCGGTGAAGTCCATCATGTCGATTCGGGTTATAATATCATAGGTATGAAAGCAGTTGATGCACCAGACATTTCTGTCGTTAAAGAATAAAGTTTGGTTTATGGGATTTTATTGGACAGCAGTAATTTGACCAAATTTAAAGTGGCTAAGGGTATTTGGGAGCAACGAGCTACCTTGTGTATAGCACACAACATACGTTGTCGTTGTATATATTTGACAGAGAAACGGATCTTTTTTCATGTCGCATAATACATTTGGTCATTTGTTTCGTGTAACAACATGGGGTGAAAGTCATGGTGCTGCTCTTGGTTGTGTCATTGATGGTTGTCCACCTGGAATTATTTTTACTCTTGCAGAAGTTCAAGCTTATCTTGATAAACGCAAACCAGGACAATCAAAATATACAACGCAGCGCCGAGAACCAGATGAAGTAGAGGTCCTTTCAGGAGTTGTTGTTCAAGACGATGGGACAACATTGGTGACGACAGGTACACCAATTTCTCTGTTGATTCGAAACACAGATCAGCGTTCGAAGGATTATAGCTCGATTGCTCATCAGTATCGTCCAGGACATGCGGATTATACTTATGATATTAAATATGGCATTCGTGATTTTCGAGGTGGGGGACGTGCTTCAGCACGGGAGACGGTAGCACGTGTTGCAGCTGGTGCATTTGCTCGTAAAATCGTTCCTGGTTTGATTGTACGAGGAGCAGTGATAGCAATTGGTCCTCATAATATTAATCGTGATCGGTGGGATTGGTCAGAGGTTGATAATAATCCTTTTTTTACAGCTGATGCAGAGATGGTTCCCATTTTTAGTGATTATATCAGTAAACTCCGTAAAGAGGGAACATCTGTTGGTGCGGTTGTTGAGATCGTTGCAGAAAATGTTCCGGCAGGTTTAGGAGCCCCTATTTATGCAAAGCTTGATCAAGATATTGCATCGTTACTTATGTCGATTAATGCGGTAAAAGGTGTGGAAATTGGTGATGGTTTTGCGGCAGCCCGCCTGAGGGGAGAAGAAAATGCCGATGAAATGCGAATGGGAAATGATGGAAAACCGCTTTTTTTATCCAATCATGCTGGTGGTATTTTAGGGGGAATATCGAGTGGACAGCCAATAGTTGCACGTTTTGCTGTAAAGCCTACTTCATCAATTTTAACGCCTCGTCGCTCCATTGATGTTGATGGTCATGATATAGATGTTATAACGAAGGGACGTCATGATCCATGTGTTGGGATTCGTGCCGTTCCTGTTGGTGAAGCGATGGTTGCTTGTGCTATTGCTGACCATTATCTAAGACATCGCGGTCAAATTGGGTGATTGAAAAGGTGAACAATGGCGTATGATGAAAAAAAAATTGTTTCTGCACTTAAAGCTTTTGAACGCGGTGAAATTGTTGTGGTGACAGATGATGATGACCGTGAAAATGAGGGTGATTTAACTGTTGCTGCAGCGTATTGTACAGAAGAAAAGATGGCGTTTATTCTTCGTCACACAACAGGTATTGTGTGTACACCTATGCCAAAAAAAGAAGCACAACGGTTTAATCTTGCTCCTATGGTACCAGATAATAACTCTGCACATGGGACGCAATTTACTGTTACTGTGGATTTTAAACATGGGATAACAACGGGTATTTCTGCACATGACCGCACATTGGCAGTTCGTAATCTTGCTAATCCAAATGCTGGTGCTCACGATTTTGTCCGTCCAGGACATATTTTTCCTTTGATTGCGCATGAAGGGGGGGTGCTCATGCGTTCAGGTCACACGGAGGCCGCTGTTGATTTATGTAAATTAGCTGGTTTGCCACCAGTTGGTGTTATTGGTGAGTTGGTCAATGATGATGGCAGCGTTAAACATGGCGATCAGATCATGAAATTTGCACAAGAACATCGGTTACATATGATAACGGTTGCAGATTTAATTGCTTACCGCCAACGTAAGGAAATATTGATCAAGCATGTTGGAGAAATGCCTATTGAAACATCTGTAGGTCCCGCTATTGTTCAAAGTTATCAATTTCCTTGGGAAGCCGTTCAGCATATTGCAATTGTTTTTGGTGATGTCCGTGAGGGTGAGGATATTCCTGTGTATTTACATCATGAAAACATTATAAATGACGTTTTTTGTCAATCTTCAGATATTATGGTGGTGATGCGGCGTATGATGGAAAAAGAAAAACGTGGCGTATTTATTTATTTGCGTAAAGGATCTGTTATGCAATCAACTATTGATATTCAAAATATGGCAAGAGACAGTTCAGAAAACCATGTGCAGGCGATTGAACGCGAAGAAGAATGGCGCAAAATTGGTTTAGGATCACAAATTTTAAAATATCTAGGAATAGGCTCTGTTATTGTTTATGCTGCTAAAGAGCATCATCATGTAGGTTTAGAAGGTTTTGGAATTCGTATATCTAGAACAGATATTTTTTGAGGTTCATATGAAAAAAGAGATACAAGAGGGGGATATTACGACCTTAAGCTTTGAGCAAGCGCTTAAGCAACTTGAAGTTATTGTCGAAAATTTGGAACGTGGCGATGTGCCTTTGGAACAATCCATTGATATTTATGAACGCGGTGAAGCGCTTAAAAAGCATTGTGAAAAACTCTTAAGAGTTGCTGAAGCTAAAGTTGAAAAAATACAGCTTTCAGAAGACGGTTTTCCAGAAGGAGTAGAACCACTTGATGCTAAATAATATTAAATATTTTGGATATTTATTGTGAAACGAGGAGATATAATAACCTTTTTTATAGAAAATTAAATCGATTGATTTCTTTTTTATAAAATAAGTAAAAAATGAGAAAAGTATAGCTCATCTCAAATAGAAAAGAGCATTTTTCAGTAAAAAAGATGCAAAACTGTAGATAAGAGTAGAGAAGATATATTTTTATCGTTTCGTTTTCTTGAGTTAAGATAATAGAAAGGTTTTTTTTGTCTCAGGTCTTAACACCATTGCTTGACCGTATTTGTTTTCCGCAAGATTTGCGGGCATTGCCTGAGTCTGATTTGGTACAGTTGGCTGATGAGTTGCGGACTGCAACAATTGATGCGGTTTCTGTAACAGGTGGTCATCTTGGGGCGGGACTTGGTGTTGTTGAGCTCACTGTTGCATTACATTATATTTTTAATACACCAGAGGATAGGATTATTTGGGATGTTGGTCATCAAACCTATCCACACAAGATTTTAACGGGGCGTAGAGAAAAAATTCGCACATTACGTCAAGAGGGCGGATTATCAGGTTTTACAAAACGTTCAGAAAGTGTGTATGATCCATTTGGAGCGGGTCATTCGTCTACTTCTATTTCAGCGGGGCTTGGCATGGCGGTGGCAAGTGCTTTGAAAGCAGAGACAAGACGCAATATCATAGCTGTCATCGGTGATGGTGCAATGTCTGCGGGCATGGCTTATGAAGCAATGAACAATGCTGGTGCTTTGGATGCACGCTTGATTGTTGTTCTTAATGATAACGATATGTCTATCGCACCACCTACAGGTGCTATGAGAGCACATCTTGCACGATTAGTATCTCGTCCTTCTTATCGTCATTTGCGTGAACGCGTAAAGATGTTGAGCGAAAAATTGCCAAAGTTTTTTTTGGATAAGGCGCGTCGTTCAGAGGAATTTGCGCGTGGACTTTTGGTTGGGGGAACTTTATTTGATGAGCTTGGCTTTTATTACCTTGGCCCCATAGATGGGCACAATTTGGGGCATTTATTGCCTGTTTTAAAAAATGTTCGTGAATATCCTAGTGGTCCTGTTTTGGTGCATGTTGTCACACATAAGGGAAAGGGATATCCACCTGCAGAAGCCTCACCTGATAAATATCATGGTGTTAATCGTTTTGATGTCATGACAGGAAAACAGGTTAAAGCATCAAGTAATATTCTACCCTATACCAAGGTATTTTCTAAAGCTTTAATAGAAGAAGCTCGCCATGATGATAAGATTGTTGGCATAACAGCAGCGATGCCAACAGGGACAGGTCTTGATTCTTTTGCGAAAAAATTTCCTGAAAAAATGTTTGATGTTGGTATCGCTGAGCAACATGCCGTAACTTTTGCGGCAGGTCTTGCTTGTGAAGGGTACAAGCCTTTTGTTGCAATTTATTCTACTTTTTTACAGCGTGCTTATGATCAAATTATTCATGATGTATCAATTCAAAAATTACCGGTACGTTTTGCTATTGACCGTGCAGGTTTTGTGGGGGCAGATGGTGCAACACATGCTGGAAGTTTTGATATTGTTTTTTTGTCCACTCTTCCTAGGTTTGTTGTTATGGCACCTTCTGATGAGCTTGAACTGATGCATATGGTGCGTACAGCTGCAGCTTATGATCAGGGACCAATTTCTTTTCGTTATCCACGTGGTGAGGGCATTGGTATAGATTTACCGCAACGTGGTGAGTTATTAGAAATTGGAAAAGGGCGTGTTCTGCGTGAAGGAAATAGGATCGCTTTGGTTTGTTTTGGAACGCGGATGTCAGAAGTGTTACAAGCTGCTGATGCATTGGAGGCTGAAAGATTATCTACGACGGTTGCAGATGCACGGTTTGCGAAACCTTTAGATAAGGATTTGATGTGTCGTTTGGCACGTGAGCATGAAGTATTGGTGACAATTGAAGAAGGGGCAATCGGTGGTTTTGGAGCGCACATATTACAATTTTTAGCGCAAGAAGGGCTCTTAGAGCATGGTTTGAAAGCTCGTACACTAAAACTTCCTGATGAGTATTTGAATCATGGTGCACCAGAAAAAGTTCTTTCACGTATCGGGCTTGATGCTATGGGTATTGTCAACACGGTTTTTGCTGCTTTAGGCCGCGAGATTCGAACAGGATAAAAAATTCGAGTATGATATGGCTGCCAGAAAAAGGCTCGATATTCTCTTAGTTGAAAAAAACTTTTTTACGACACGTTCACGCGCACGTGATGCTGTCATGCGTCAAACCGTTAAAGTTAACGGCGAAATCGTTTTTAAAGCTGGGCAAATCGTTTTTGATGATGCAGAGATTGCTGTTTATGATCCAGCGCAGAATTATGTTTCTCGGGCAGCGTTAAAATTGATTGCTGCACTTGATGCATTTCCGATTATAACAGATAAAGTGACGGCCATTGATGTTGGCGCATCAACAGGTGGTTTTACACAAGTTCTCTTAGAGCGTGGATCGGCTCATGTAATTGCCGTTGATGTTGGGCATCATCAATTTGATAAACGTTTATTGGGCAACAGTGCTATAACGTTATTAGAAGGCTTGAATGTTAGAGATTTTCAACATAAACATTTAGGTGGGCGAGAAATTGATCTTATCGTTTCAGATGTTAGCTTTATTTCTCTCAAACTTGCATTGCCTCCCGTTTTGTCTTTAGCCAAGAAGGGTGCCCAAGCTGTTTTACTGGTAAAGCCTCAGTTTGAGGTTGGTCGTAAACACTTTAGCAAGAGGGGAATATTAAATCCATCAATAGCTAAAGAAACTGCTGAGGCGCTTTTTGTTTGGTTAAATACACAAACAGGGTGGAGTGCAAAAGGTTTAATTTCTTCCCCTATTACAGGTGGTGATGGCAACGTGGAATATTTACTATTCGGAGAAAAACAAGAGTGAGTGACAATGTCATAATCGACCATATCGGAGCAAATGGGTATGGTACTTCTAGGACGTCTCACGGCTTCGTTTATGTTCCTTTTACTTTACCAGGAGAGTGTGCTGAAATTACTGTTCATGGAAAATATGCAACATGTATAGCATTAAAAGAAAAATCATTAGAACGCATTGATACTCTTTGTCAGCATTTTGGAGAATGTGGAGGGTGTACTCTTCAGCATTGGCATATGGATGCTTATCGCGTATGGAAACAACAATTGGTTGTTGATGCGCTTAAAAAGTATGGACTTAATAATGTTGTTGCGCCTTTAATAGAATGTAAACCTTATAGCCGACGGCGGATTACTCTAACAGCATCTATGACCCCACAGGGGCAAAAAGTTGGTTTTAACCGTTATCTCTCTCATGAGATTGTAGCTCTTGAGGAATGTCCAGTAAGCCGTCCAGAGCTTATTTCTCAGTTGCATAATATCAGAGAGCTCTGTGCTTTTCTAAGCAGCTCTGCCAAACGGTTTCATGTTACAATAACACGTGTTGAAAATGGTTTAGATGTTGCTTTAAGCGGTTGCATTGTACACCATGAATCACTTCGTCAGAAAATGATCAGTGCTGCTCTTTCATATGGGATTATACGTTTATCTGTTGACGGTGAAGTTTTGGTTGAACGAGAAAAACCAGAGATTTACTTTGGAGATGTCTGTGTTGAATTTCCTTCTGGTGGTTTTCTTCAAGCAACCTGCGAAGCTGAAAATATAATGGGCAATATTATTTTGACTCATTTAAAAAAAGCAAAGAATGCTGTTGATTTGTTTTCAGGGATAGGAACATTTACCTTGCGCATGGCAAAAAAGATGAATGTTCATGCAGTAGAAAATAATGAAGATGCATTAAGAAATCTAAATACAGCAGCACGTTTTGCAACTGGTTTAAAAACGGTCACTTGTGAAAAACGTGATCTTTTCCGACATCCCCTTTCTGTAAAGGAACTTGAGGGTTTTGAGAGTGTTGTTTTTGACCCTCCCCGTGCTGGTGCAGAGCAACAAGTACGTGAATTAGCGAAGACAACAGTATCACGTGTTGTGGCAATTTCCTGTAATCCTACTACATTTGCTCGTGATTTATCTCTTCTTGTTGCAGGGGGGTATACAGTAGAAAAAATCATACCGATTGATCAATTTTTATGGTCACCACATGTCGAAATTGTTGCTGTTTTGAGCAAAAAGAAAAAAAAGAAAGCTTGGAAGCTTTAGCCTAAAATTTTTTAATGCCATGAAGATTTTTTTAAAGTTTACTTGAGTATTATTATAAAAATCTCTCCAAAATTTCTCTATAATAATAACCTTTTGCTCGTTGAATTAAGAGCACTGAATGTAGAAAGTGTTTTTTATTTTAAACTTTTTTATTATGAAATATAAAAGGTAAATTACCCCACACAAAAGACTAATGTATTACGAAGAAGATGTATCTGAACAAGCCGGTGCCAGTGTTATATTTGCCATCTCTCAATGTTTCTACAACTCTTGGTACTTGAGAGGGGACATAAGAGGAATCTTTGGTCCTGTCTTTTACAGTTTTTATTCATATAACTCCCCCCACCTGTAACGTACAAACGAAAGATTTTGATTGATTCAACATGGAACAGATTTGAAATGAGAGAATCTTATGGTATTCAAGGTTCTAATTCAATATGAAAAACGATAGATTATCTTTATAAATCAACGCATTGTACCCCCCTCACAAAGTGGTCGTGATAGACGAGAAGGAGGCAATATTGGGAAGGAATGAGAACGCTTATTCCTTTATAAGCGCAGTTCCACCGATTGTCATATTATTGATTCGAAGATGAGGTTGACCAACACCAACAGGGACATTTTGGCCAGCTTTTCCACAGAGACCGATACCATTATCAAGTTTACTATCATTACCAATCATTGTAATACGCTTCATAGCATCCGGTCCATTTCCAATAAGAGTTGCGCCTTTGATTGGTGCTACAATTTTACCATTTTCTACTCGGTATGCTTCAGTACATTCAAAGACGAATTTTCCAGAAGTAATATCAACTTGTCCTCCACCAAATGAAACAGCATAGATACCATGTTTGAGTGAAGAAAGGATTTCTTCAGGTGTTTTATCTCCTCCTAGCATGATTGTATTGGTCATTCGTGGCATTGGTGCATGAGCATAAGATTCACGCCGTCCATTTCCAGTTGATTTACCTCCCATAAGCCGTGCATTAAGCCTGTCTTGCATAAAACCAACGAGCTTTCCATCTTCAATAAGGACGTTATATCCTGAAGGGGTCCCCTCATCATCGACAGTGAGAGAGCCACGGCATTGTGGAATTGTTCCGTCATCAACAACTGTAACACCTTTTGCTGCAACTTGTTGTCCTAAAAGTCCAGCAAAAGCGGATGTTTTTTTACGGTTAAAGTCACCTTCTAAACCATGACCTACGGCTTCATGGAGCATAACGCCAGGCCATCCATTGGCTAAGACAACATCAAAAGATCCTGCAGGTGCTGCTTCTGCTTCTAAATTTGTTAAAGCCATACGTAAGGCCTCATCCGCAGCTTTTTTCCAATTGTCTTCATGAATAAATTGGTCAAATGCTTGTCGCCCTCCACATCCATAAAAACCATTTTCACGCCGATTGCCTTCAGCTGCGACTACAGAGATAGAAAGTCGCACAAGGGGACGAATATCACGAACCAAATAACCATCTGCACGTAAAATTTCAACATGTTGTAGCGAGCCGGAAAGAGAAGCAGTCACTTGATGCAATTTATCATTTTTAGCACGTAAATAGGCATCAATTTTTTGCAAAAGAGCACTTTTTTCTTCAAATGATGGAGCATCAAGGGGATTATGCGGTTGATAAAGTCTCTTGTTTGTTTGTTGAGGTGCTATGCTATAAGTCCCTGCATGATTATTATAGGTAATAGCTTTAGCTGCTTCACTGGCACGTTTGAGTGCAGCAGCTGATAATTCACTAGAATATGCATATCCGGTAGCTTCTCCAGCAACGACACGCAGACCAAATCCCATATCTTGATGGAAAGAGCCGTTTTTAAGCTGTCCATTATCAAATAAAAGAGCTTCGCTTTCTGTATACTCAAGGTAAAGCTCACCGTCATCAGCATGATGAAGCGTTTCTTGTACAAGTGATTGCACTTTAGAGGAAGTAATATCAAAATGATCAATCAGCGATTTCATAAGAATTATCCTATTTTTATGGGGACTTAGAAGATTTTTATTAATCTAATTTAAGAAGCTTTCAAAATATACAATGAGATTTTAATCGTCTAAAGTGTATCGATTTCATTCATGTAGGTAAGGTTGTATAGGCGTCGGCAAGACCATGAAGGTCAACGAAACCTCCAATCCCTTGTTCAGGAGTTGTAAAAATAAAATAGGTTGCCATTTTTCCTTTTAAAAAGAGCTGCAATATGTCTTCTTTAAGAAAGGCTTCAGCAACACAATTATCACCAAGACAACGACGATATTCCATTCTGCCCATATTTTTATCGTCAATTTTAATTCCAACGCCAGGACGTAATTCAACGCGAATTGGAACAAAAACACGCATCAAAGCACCTTGCTTTTGAGGAAGTTTATAAAATGTAACGCGCAAGGTAATATCATGACGACCTTGTGTATGAACGTTTTGTACAACTTCACACTGCATGTTAGGTGTACCTGGCGGTAGAGCACAAACTTTTGTCCATGCACCATAGGTTTGTGGAGCAGGGACATTTTGCGCATAGGGTGTTTGTGCAAATGCATGATTGATAAAACTACTATAAAGTGTGTAAAGAACAGCACCAATAACAAAACTTTTTTTGAGTAATTTATGAAGTATCACAGAAAATCCTATCCGACTCAACAAACACACACAACCATGCATAGATTTACATAAAAAAAATGAATTCCCCACATAAAAACTATAACACAAAATCAGTATTTACCCAAATATATTAATCCATAGGATATATTTTTATGATACATTTGTAATGTAGGAGAGAATGTTGATTGAAAAAATGTATTTTTGTTGCCAATATTTCCGTCTATTTTTAGGGGATACGTGCGAACGAGGTGTTTCATATTTTCTCAAAAATACGATTGGTCTTAATTGATCATTTCCATACGCTAGATAATATTTGTCAGATAATATTGGTTTGTGAATGACAGAAATGGAAAAGGGCTTTGAGCGGAATGTCAGTTTCAGGAGAGTTATCGGTTGTGAATGGTAAATCAACGCCACCAAAATCCGGTATTGGTGATTATATCACGTTATTAAAGCCACGTGTTATGTCTCTTGTGGTCTTTACGGCTCTGGTTGGTTTGCTTGTATCGCCTGTTCCTATCAATCCGTTGTATGGTTTTTTAGCGATTTTATGTATTGCTATCGGTGGTGGCGGTGCGGGAGCACTGAATATGTGGTATGATGCTGACATTGATGCCGTGATGGAACGGACCAAAAAGCGTCCTATTCCTATGGGTAAAATCAGTTCCCGAAAAGCATTTATTTTTGGCATGGTTCTTTCTATGCTTTCGGTATTGGTTATGGGGAGCTTCATTAATTGGTTTGCGGCATTTTTTCTTGCGTTTACGATTTTCTTTTATGTTGTTATCTATACAATTTGGTTAAAGCGTATCACACCACAAAATATTGTTATTGGTGGTGCTTCTGGGGCTTTTCCACCAATGATTGGATGGGCCGTGACAACAGGGACAGTGAGTATTGATAGCTTTTTATTATTTTTAATCATTTTTATGTGGACCCCCCCTCATTTTTGGTCTCTTTCTTTATTTTCATCTCTTGATTATGAGGCAGCAGGTATCCCTATGATGCCTAATGTACGAGGTGAACATTCAACAAAAAAACAGATTTTATTTTATACTATTTTGATGGCATTATGCGCAGCTGCTCCTTGCTTTACTGGTCTTGGTGGAATTTTTTATGGTATTTTTTCAACAATTTTAAGCATTATCTTTGTTTATTTTGCCTATCGTTTGTGGAAAGCTGATACACATAATGAAACTATTTTGATGGCAAAAAAACTGTTTTTCTTTTCATTACTTTATTTGGCAGCTATCTTTGGAGTTCTTTTGATTGAATCTCTTGTTTGGTATTTTATCGCTCTTTAGTCGCGTAAAATGAAAGAACAAATTTTAAAAGAGCTTTGTTGCAAGAACATATTGTAAGAAAACACGATAGAGTGTGTTCTTATGCAAAAGATGGTATTGCCAGTTTTTTTACATTGCTTATTCGTGTATAACGATAGGTTGTTTGAATATATAGCTAAAACTGTAGAGATTAAGGATGATTTATGTCTGGACTTCCCCCTTTAACGATACGTCTTTGTGGTCCACGTGGATTTTGTGCAGGGGTTGATCGTGCTATCCAGATTGTTCTCCTTGCATTAAAAAAATATGGTGTTCCAGTATATGTTCGTCATGAAATTGTACACAACCGCTACGTGGTTGAGGGATTACAACAACGGGGAGCCGTTTTTGTTGAAGAACTTGATGAGATTCCAGAAGAACATCGCAATCAACCGGTTGTTTTTTCTGCTCATGGTGTACCAAAATCTGTTTCAGAAGAAGCACGATGCTATAATTTGTTTTATCTCGATGCAACATGTCCGTTGGTCTCGAAAGTTCATAAACAAGCGATACGACATCAACGTCATGGTCGTCATGTTATATTGATTGGTCATGCTGGTCATCCTGAGGTGATAGGGACAATGGGACAGCTTGAAGAAGGGGCTGTGACGCTTATTGAAACGATAGAAGATGCTTTGCATTACCAACCCAATGATCCAGATAAATTAGGATTTGTTACACAAACAACGCTTTCTGTTGAAGATACTGCAGGAATTCTCGATATATTACAACAACGTTTCCCTACATTAGCGGCCCCAGCGGCTGAGTCAATTTGCTATGCTACAACGAATCGACAAGATGCGGTTAAGGCAGCAGCAAAGGGGAGTGATTTGTTTTTGATTGTTGGAGCGCCAAATTCTTCTAATTCACGACGTTTAGTAGAGGTTGCCGAAAAGTCTGGTGCGCGGCAAGCTATTTTAGTTCAGCGCGCTGATGAAATTAATTTTGAAAACCTAAAAGCTCTTTCTATTGTCAGTCTTTCAGCAGGGGCTTCGGCTCCTGAAATTATTATTGATGAAATTATTTCAGCGTTTCGTGAGCGTTATGATGTCACAATAGAATTAGCTGAAACAGCGGTAGAAACGGAAAAATTTTTAGTGAGTCGCGAATTACGTGACGTCATTTTAACGTCTCAAGATATGGCTTTCGTCAATGGTCAAGCAAATAATGCAAAAAATGAAAATCAGAATACAGACATGTCTACAACGAAAGCAGAATAATGGCCGTTTATACAGATATTCATTCAAATGATTTAAAAGTGTTTTTAACACGTTATGCAATAGGGTCACTTTTGTCTTATCAAGGTATAGAGGAGGGGATTGAAAATTCTAATTTTATGTTAGAGACAACACAAGGGCGATTTATTTTAACACTTTATGAAAAACGTATTTCAAAAGATGATTTACCTTTTTTTTGTCGCTTGATGCAGCATTTAGGACAGCGTGGAATTCCTTGTCCTCAACCTGTTATTCAAAATGATGGAATGATGATCTGTGAATTAGCAGGACGCCCTGCTGCTATTATTACTTTTCTGGAAGGAGAGTGGGTCCGCCAGCCCACTATAGATCATTGTGGTGAAGTGGGGACGGGGCTCGCACAATTACATTTAGCAGGACAGGATTTTACACTCAGTCGTAAAAATACTCTTTCTGTTATGGATTGGCAGGTATTGTGGCAACGTTGTCAAACAAAAGAAGATGCATTATTAAAAGAATTTGGACAAAAAATTGAGTTTGAATTGGCTTTTTTACAGGAAAATTGGCCGCTCAATTTACCAATAGGCATTATCCATGCAGATTTATTTAATGATAACGTCTTTTTTGTGAATCATCGTCTTTCTGGGATGATAGATTTCTATTTTGCTTGTAATGACTTTTTTGCTTATGATTTAGCGATCTGTTTAAATGCTTGGTGCTTTGAGCCTGATCATTCCTATAATCTGGCCAAAGCACGTAAGTTATTGGAAAATTATC
Organism: Bartonella sp. CR84HXZ; assembly: GCF_042194535.1. Classification (NCBI taxonomy): domain Bacteria; kingdom Pseudomonadati; phylum Pseudomonadota; class Alphaproteobacteria; order Hyphomicrobiales; family Bartonellaceae; genus Bartonella; species Bartonella sp. CR84HXZ. The sequence goes on from NZ_JBHIMY010000004.1 coordinate 107,454, forward strand.
AAAAAATAAGACCATTGATCCCTTTAGAATTGGACAAGATTGTTTTGTTAGCTCGTGGTGCGTCTTTACGTTTCTTACTCACACGTCTTTATGATTGGTTTAATACACCGCCTAATAGCTTTGTTATTAAGAAAGATCCATGGGAGTATTGGCACAAGCTTTGTTTTTTCAGTAATGTAAATTCGCTAAGTGAATTAGGTTTTTAAATTTTATGGCAACTCAACAAAAAGTCGTTGAAATTTATACAGATGGTGCTTGCTCAGGGAACCCTGGAATTGGAGGATGGGGAGCAATTTTACGCTGGAATGGTCATGAACGTGAGCTTTATGGTGGTAAGGTCCATACGACAAACAATCAAATGGAAATCATGGCGGCAATTTGTGCATTAAAGGCGCTTAAAGAGCCCTGTTTGGTCGACCTTTATACAGACTCAGTTTATGTGCGTAACGGTATATCTAAGTGGATTGAAGATTGGAAAAAGAATAATTGGCGCACCGCATCAAAAAAGCCTGTTAAAAATATGGAGCTATGGCAAGCTCTTGAGGATGCTTGTTCTTGTCATACAGTCAGATGGCACTGGGTAAAAGGGCATGCGGGACATCCAGAAAATGAACGCGCAGATGGCCTTGCTCGCAAAGCAATTACTCAATATCGCGAAAATGGACATTTTACAGCATAATTGCTGTTTGATAGCTTTTTTCTTTTATTACGGAGTCACAAGAGGGGTTGGCTGCGTATGGAATATGAATGTTCCACTTAAGGCGTAATCTTTAAAAGAAACTGTATAAAAAATTTTTTGGTTTATTTCTTCTGGAGCGAAATAGAGTGGAGCACTGAAGAGTGTATATTCTGCGTTATCACTGACTTTTTTTGCTGCTCCAATTTGCATTTCTCCTCCATCTAAAAAGAGAGAGGAAGGAGTGGTTTTGTTGTTATTTTGTATTTTTATAAGAAGGGTACTGTTATTTTTTTCGGCACTTATTTTTAGTGCATTCTGCATCATGCGGGGCAAAGAATCTTGGGCATTTTTTAAGAAGGAAGCAGGAAGATGTTTATTTTTAAGAGCAGATGGCGAAAAATCAAAGTTAACAGTAAATGGAAGACAGATTTTATTACATAATCCAAGAGTGAAAGCACCACTTAAATTTTTGCTTGAACCAGAAAGATTGAAGGGCAATATTACTTTATCTTTATAGCCTAATGACCAATCATTTTCTGTTTCAAAAAGCTGTGGGGTAGGATAAAAGATTTCATAAGAAACCTGTTGGTTGAAATTAAAAAACGGTGCCATGCCAGAATTACCTGGATTACGCCAGTAAGTTTTCCATCCTGGTTTAAGCACAATCTCAATAATGCCTTCTCTTATTCCAGAAAGAGAAGGTTCGGTGATCGCTAATCGGATACGACCACCATCTGATTCATACCAAGATGTTGCGAAAAGCTGGAGTTTTTGTCCTTTTTGAGCATTTACAGGAATGTTAAGTAATTCTAAAACTATGAATGTTAAGCTTAAAGTAACTAAAAGATTTTTATAAAAGAAAGTTGCGATATTTTGTAAATTTGTAAATATATGACTTTTTTTCATTGGAGTTTTATTTTCCTAGTGTACTAAATGAACAAACTTTTATCATGTAAATTATGGAGAATAACAAATTAATGAAGCGGTGTAATGGCTTTTTAGGTGGACAATTACTCATAGCAATGCCTGGGATGAATGACAAACGCTTTATTCGTTCTGTTATTTACATTTGCGCGCATTCTGATGCCGGTGCGATGGGCATTATTCTCAATCAATTGCATCATATTGATTTTCCAGAGCTTTTGCTTCACTTGGGAGTCATAGACAGTGGCCAAAAAAAAAGTCTTTCTGAACCAATAAAACAGTTTCCAGTTCGCTATGGTGGTCCTGTTGATCCTTCGCGTGGTTTTGTCCTTCATTCAGATGATTATGCTTGTGAAGAAACTGTTTTTATTGCAGATAAGGTCTGTTTTACTGCGACAATTGATATATTAAAAGCGATCAGTTGCGAACAAGGTCCGCAACATGCACTGGTAGCATTAGGTTATGCTGGATGGAAAGCGGGGCAACTTGAGGCAGAAATTTCTACAAATGGTTGGCTAATCAGTTCTACATCACCTAGTTTTCTTTTTGAAAGCGATTTAAGCTGCAAGTATGATAAAAGTTTAACACGCATGGGTATCGATCCAACTTATCTTGCTTCTGAAATGGGACACGCATAGAGTTTTTTCTAAGCTTTTTAACTTTACACGTTATTTTATCCCTTATGTTTTTACTTTATAAGGGAAATGGCTCTGAACGAGCGTAATTAATTCTTCTATGGCAATCGGTTTCGTTACAAGTGTGCTTTGAACATATTTACAGCCTTCTTGACGGAGGAAGATCGCTTCTTTTTCATTTTCAACACCTTCTGCGATAATTTGCAAATTAAGATCTGTTGCCATATTAATGATAGACTTGAGAACAATTTTCTTCTTAAGGGAGTCGATTGAAATAAGTGAACGATCAAGTTTAACCATATCAAATGGATAACGTACGAGATAGGTCAGAGACGAATAACCTGTTCCAAAATTATCGAGTGCGAGATTCATTCCAAGTGTTTTAATTTGTTCGAGAAAGTGCGCTGATTGTTCAGGATTATTTCTTAAGACAAATTCAGATATTTCAATCATCAAACGTCCTTTGTGGAGCGGATGACGAAGCAAAGCGGCGCGCAATTGACTGATAAAACGAGGATGAATCATTTCTGCGCTTGGTAAATTAATTGAAATAAAGAAAGATTGTTGGGAAAACTTTTCTTGTACATTTATAAGATCGATAATGGCATTATCGATGATAAATTGTGACAAATTCATAACAATTTTTTCGTTTTCTACGATTTTTATGAAATCAGAGACATTTAAATTTCCATAAGTGGGATGATGCCATTCTACAATTGTTTCAAAACCAATAATATGTCCGTCTGATAAATTAAGAATAGGATGGTAGAGGATTTTTATCTCATTACGTTTTATGGCATAATGAACATCTTTCTCCAGAGTATTATGTTCGAGACCCAAAGTGCGAAAATTAGGACGAAAAGGTTCAATATGGTTTCCACCCATTTGTTTTGCACGAATCATCGCTAATTCACTATCATTAAAAATATCTTTAGCCGTCGATCGGCTTTCACTCCATGTAACCAATCCGATAGACGTTGAAAGGATTATTTTGTTTTCTGAAAGTGAAATAGGTGCTGAAATTGTTTTGTGCAAATGATCTGCAAATGCTGCAATTTTTTGTGGTTCAGTTTCACTGAGTAAAATAATTGCAAAGCGGTCTGCTGAAAGGCGCGATAAGGTGTCTTGAAAATTAATGAGACGGTTTAAACGACGTGCGATTATAAGCAGTACAGTATCCCCAACTGCTATGCCTAATTTGCGATTAATTTGGCGAAAATTGTCAAAATCAATCATAAAGACAGTCGGTCTAATTTTGATATTTGCTTTCGCCAAAGAGGTATAATTTTGTAGTCTATCGAAGAAAATTTGTTGGTTAGGAAGGCCGGTTAAGCTGTCGTGGATTGCATCATGCAATAAGCGTTCTTCGGATTTTTTGTGGTTAGTAATATTGACAATGGTTCCAATGACACGTGTGATTTTCCCATCTTTTTGCATAGCCGGACGTGCACGAAGAGAAAACCAATGATAATAACCACCACCGGAAGAAAGCCGAAAAATTTGATCAATGCGCCCTTTTTTATTTTTAAGAATGATATCTAATACGGCTTGAAAGCGTTCACGATCATCATGGTGCAAGGCTGAAATCCAGTTGCGCATAGGTCCATTGAGGTTATGAATTTCAGTACCAAAAAGGGTTGCCATGTTTGGATGTACAACAATACGGTCACGCTCAATATTCCAATCCCAAATAATATTTCCAGCTCCCTTTGCTGCGAGTACTTGTTGTTCAAGATCGGAAAATATTCCTTCATGGAAAGCGTCATTAGAAAAAGTTTGTTGCAGGACAGTAAAGCTGATGAGAAGAACAATGAGCACTAATCCTCCCGCTAATGCTGGCTGGATAATATCATTGTTTAAATATCCAGCTATGCAGGCATAGGCTCCAACACACCAAAAGCTAATGAGCAACCATGTTGGGATAAGCATAATGGCGCGGTCATAGCTTCTGATTGAGAAATAGATGATTAATATTATACCAAGCACAGCGGTAAGACCAAAAGACAAACGCGCAATTCCAGCTGCTCTGATTGGATCATAAATAGCAAAGGCTCCTAGACTGCAAAAGGCAATGGTCCAAGCGATAGCACCGTAACTAAAATGATAATGCCAGCGGTTAAGGCTGAGATAGGTAAAAAGAAAAATGAAGAGTGTAGCAGTAAGTGCTACTTCTGTACCAGCACGCCAGATTGGTTGTGTTGTGAGTGTAACTGCAAAGAATTTATTTAAAAAGTTGAAGTCAATACCAATATAAAAAAGCACAGCCCAAGCAACAGCTGCTGTTGCAGGAAACAGCCCTGTTCCACGGACGACGAAGAGAACAGTTAACAAAAGCGCTAAGAGACCAGATATACCAAGAAGAATACCATGATAAAGCGTATAAGAATTAATTGCATCTTTATAAGCTTCAGGTTGCCATAAATAGATTTGCGGTAGATTTGCAGAGTTAAGTTCGGCCACAAATGTAACAACAGCACCAGGGTTAAGGGTAATACGAAAGATGTCAGAGTTTGCACTAAGTTGACGATCGAGGGAAAACCCTTCGCTTGGCGTTATGGATTGAATCCTTTCTGATCCAAGATCTGGCCAAAAAAATCCAGAACGCGCCATGCGGTAATGGGGGGCAACGATGAGACGATCGACTTGTTCATCTGTTGGATTTGCAAGAGAAAAGACTGCCCAATTTCCGGAAAATTTTTCATTTTTTGCCTGCACTTCAATACGCCATACAATACCATCTGGTCCTGGCGCTGTACTTGTTTGAAAAATAGAGCTGTTTGTATGGTGAATTTCAATTGCTTTTGAGAGATCAAGAGCAGCATCCTGAGAAGAAATTTTAACTGGCTCAATTGCTTGTGCTGATGTAAGATGGACAAGAAAACTAACGACTACAATGAAAATGATATCAATTATTTTACGCAAACTCTTCACAATGTCCCACTCTCAATATTTTAGGATGTTTAATTTTCATTTCGATTTTTGAGAAAAAACGTCCACCTTTTATAATTTATTTACATAATAAATTGTTATCACTTTTTCTTAAGTTATGTGGTTTTGTATACAAATAGACCACATGTCCATTTGCTTCAATGGAACTTGAAGCGAATGAAGTTTTATATGTTAAAAGGGCAAAGTTAAACCATGAATTTCCAGATTTCATGGATATACCTTCACTCATTAGAATCTTTATCACATGAAGTATGAATTGGGTAGTTTTGTACGCTTCTTTGCCCAATATTTCCAAAACTTATTTAATGAGAAGAGCTTTTGTGGTAAATTTTACGATAAAATATGTGTATGTTATTGTGATGCTGTTTTGAAAAGAAGTTTTTTACTTTAGCTTGTATGAAAGAGTTGACGTTAAATCATCAAAATTTATGAGGGGTCCTACAGGTCCGACAGCAGTTAGTGTTGGAGTGGAATTTGTAAAAAGACGATGTGCTAAATCAGTTAATCTTTTAGGAGTGATGAGATTGAGGCGTTCAATTGTTTCCGATATTGGAATTGGTCGACCATAAAGGAGTATTTGGCGAGCAATGAGATGTGCTTGACTAGAGGGATTTTCCTGTGACATTGTCAGATTCGCACGATATTGCGTTTGTGCTCGTTGCAGTTCATTGGCGTGAATGTTTTTACTGACCTTGGAAAGTTCATCAAGAATCACGGGAATAAGTTCTTTGAGCCCTTCTTGTCCGGTAGCTGCGTGAACACCAAAAAGACCAGTATCTGAAAATCCCCAATGAAAAGCATAAATAGAATAGCATAATCCACGTTTCTCTCTTACCTCTTGAAAAAGACGTGAAGACATACCACCACCAAGAATGATTGAAAGAATTTGGGCCGCATAAAAATCACGCGCGTGATAAGCACGCCCTTCAAACCCCAGAACAACTTGTGTATCCATTAAATCGCGATATTCACGAAAGTCGCCACCAACATAATTTGCAAGATTAGTAAGAGGTGCGGTTGAATGGGAGCGAAAAGTACCAAGACGACTTTCAACTTCTCGCAAGAAACTTTCGTGTTTTACAGCTCCTGCAGCAACGACAATCATACGATCTGCACTATATTGTTTATTGATGAAATCATGGAGATCAGTAGATGTAAATGATTGGATAGTTTTAGCTGTTCCTAAAATAGAGCGTCCAAGGGATTGATGACGAAAGGCTGTTTCTGTAAAGTGATCAAAAACAATATCATCAGGAGTGTCATGAGCGGCACCAATTTCCTGAAATATTACTTGTTTTTCTCGTTCTAGTTCATTGTCGTCAAATTTTGAATGCATTAAAATATCGGCTAAAATGTCTATAGCAAGTGGGATATCGCTTTTAAGTACACGTGCAAAGTAAGCTGTTGTTTCAATACTGGTGGTGGCATTGATTTCACCGCCAACATCTTCAATATCGGTTGCAATTTGAAAAGCAGTGCGGTTTTCGGTTCCTTTAAAAGCCATATGCTCAAGAAGATGAGCAATACCATGCTGTGTGGAGGTTTCATTGCGTGAGCCCACTTTAACCCATATTCCGAGGGCAACACTATCAATTTGTTGCATTGTATGTGTGGCGATAGTCAAGCCATTACTAAGGCGACATATATCTACATCCATGTATTTACAACTCCATTAAATAAGTTAAATACCTCATTGTAAGGGTATTAGAATATTCTTGATTTAAGTTAATGCAGCTAACTTTAATAAGATGCATGCGATTTTAAAGAGATATAATCTTTTACTATTTTTTCATCATTAGCAAGACTTATAAAGTGTTCTTTGCGTTTCATTACATCATTGAGATGAGATGGCCATGGGGCATGAAGTCCACAAGCACTTTTAATAGTATCAGGAAATTTAGCTGGATGAGCCGTGGCAAGGACGATCATTGGAATATGCGGTTTTTTGTTTTTACGCGCTACTTGAAGAGCGACGGCTGTATGTGGATCAACAAGATAGCCACTTTCCTTATAGACACTATTAATTGTTTGAGCTGTTGCAGCCATGTTGCTTTTCCCAGCAGAAAATAGGGAACGAATATTTTTGAGTTGCTTTTCATCAAGAGTAAAACGTCCTGATTGTTTCAAGTTGTCCATTGCATTGCGAATCCACATTGGATCACGATTACCACTTTCAAAGAGCAAACGTTCAAAATTAGAAGAGACCTGAATATCCATAGAAGGTGATGTTGTATGGACTATTGGTTGTGTTTCGTAAGTACCGCTGGTCAATGTACGTGCAAGGATGTCGTTATCATTCGTTGCGATGACCAGTTGAGCAATGGGTAATCCCATACGGGCTGCAACATAACCTGCAAAAATATCACCAAAATTTCCAGTAGGAACAGTAAATGAAACAGCTCTATCAGGAGCCCCTAAGGAAAGTGCAGATGAAAAATAGTAAACAATTTGCGCCATGATACGCGCCCAATTTATAGAGTTAACACCTGAAAGCGCTCTTTTTTTACGAAAATTGTGGTCATTAAACATTGCTTTGACAAGAGCTTGGCAATCATCAAAATTTCCTTCAATGGCAATGGCATGAACATTTGAACATTGATTGGTTGTCATTTGCCGTTGTTGAACAGGTGATACACGTCCTTTAGGAAATAAAATAAAAATATCTGAGTGTTCTTTTCCAGCAAAAGCTTGTATCGCAGCCCCTCCTGTATCACCTGATGTTGCAGCAATAATCGTTGCACATCTATTTTTTTCAGTCAAAACATAATCCATCAGTCGAGAAAGAAACTGCATTGCGACATCTTTAAAAGCTAAAGTAGGACCATGAAAGAGTTCAAGGATAAATTCATCTGCTCCAGTTTGTCGTAACGGACAGATTGCTGGATGGTGAAAGGTTGCATAAGATTCAGCGATCATATTTTCAAAAGCTGTATATTCGATTTCGTTATTCACAAAGGGCCACAGAATAGTTTTAGCAATTGTTGTATAGGACTGACCACGAAGTGCTCGTAACGCATCAAATGATAGCTGAGGAAATTTATCTGGCAGATAAAGTCCCCCATCAATTGCCAATCCTGTCATGATCGTTTCCGTAAAGCTTAAAGCAGGAGCTTCACCTCTCGTGCTGATATATTCCATACGTTTTATCCTTTTTTTATTTCTGGCAAATTGGTGAAGTTATTTATTTCACGTTTTTCATAATATTTAAATTATTAAATGGATAGAGTTTTTAACTCAATAATGAAAGGAAATATTCTTAAGCATTTTTATTTTTGAGATATAAACGTCAAATGTTCACAGAAAATCTGTTAAAGTCGAAAATTTTCCCTCTATTATTCATTTACTTAAATTTTACAACGTATCTTCACTTGTGCATCTTCTTAAATAATAAAATCAAATAGATAGAATGGTATTTATTGAAGAACTTTTTTTTGTAAAACTCAATCATTTATAGTTATTTTATGCTCTTATACTTTGTAACAATTAAATCTGCTAAAATGAATATTGAAATGATACAGATCAAAATTCACACTGGAAGATTTGTAAGGTAATTTTATGGCATTGCGTGCGCAAATCTATACTTTGAATAATTTTTGTTTAGCTTAATTATTATTATAGATATTATATTTGTTCTATACAGTATGGTAACCTAACTTTTATCCATAGAAAACATACGACAGCCTGCTAAATGATGTGAAGCAGGCTGTAAAATATTCTTATTTTAAATAGAAAAAATAACTGAGTATCTTTGAATTATTTGCCTTTAAGTTTTCCTATTGCCCATCCGATTATCCCGCTAAATATGGCCATAATAGATCCAGTCAAGAATCCAAAACCCAAAGCTCCTGCTGTAGAAAAAACTCCTAACGTAATTGGTTCAAACACTTTCTCAAATTTTCCTTCAATGGCAGTTTCACTTTTTGCTCCATGAGTGAAACTTGGTACATAAAGAGTAGCTATATTGATAGCTTTTTTCTTTCCTTGTTCTATTAGAGAGACAGTTTCCCATTGAAAATCATTTTTCAAATGATTGGCATGAACATTTATAACTTGTGAAAGCAAAAAAGAAACTGCTATAAAAATATTTAATACGTAAGTTTTCAATACTTTAATCATAATTTATCACCAATACTTTTACTTTTATTTTACTCTGAATTGAATAGATGCATCGGCAGAATTAGTGCGCATTAAGAGAAACAGAAGCATTTAAAGCTTTTTCATTCTTAATGTGCACTAATTCATTAGTTTTTTGTCATCAACAATGGATAAACACAGAATATATCCATAGTTTATATTTCGTATGAGAAGGTTTTATTCTGATAAGATTTCAATTTTAACGAGATTTAAAATACGATATTATTTTACCTATTATCCATCCTAAAAACATGCCTATCGTACTTGATGCATATCCAATTGCCATCCCAACACCAAAGGTTCCGAGTGTAAGAGGTTCAACGACCTTTTCAAATTTTCCTTCAATAGTAGGTTCATTATCCACTCCACGACTTAGAATGGGGCTATAGAGAGAAACGGTATGGACTGCATCCTGTTTTTTCTGCTCTATTGCAGAAACAAAAATATTTTCACGATGAGTATTATTTTGCAAATAGTTTGCATGCACATTTACAACCTGTGAAAGAAAAAAGGCAGACATAATGAAAATACTTAACATATGATTTTTAAACAATTTAATCATAATTTACCTCAAATATTTTATACTATTCAATATATATATGCGTAAATTTATACTTTGGATATTTGGATATAATCTACAACATTTATATTTTGTAGCAAGATAAGCTCCATTATGTAATTACTTACAATGAACTATAGCTTCATTATGAAGCTATAGTTCTAGAGTTCTAGACGAGGTTGAATTATTTGAACATCAACACTATGTCCTTTATCCAACTTATTATCGATCCTATAAAGCTCATTGCATATCCAGCAAACAATAGTCCCACTCCTACAGTCATAGGCTCAACGACCTTTTCAATTTTCCCTTCACCTGTTGTTCCATTTTCTGTTTGATAATTTACAGATGGAACATAGAAAGCAGTCGTAGAAACTACATCAGATTTCGCATACTTTACTTGTTCCATTGGGGAAACAGAAAGTTCCTCTTTTGGAGTATCGTTTTTCAAATAGTTTGCATTAACAGTTACAGTTTGTGAAATAAAAAAAGTGCTCGCTATAAAAGTGCTTAAGATATAATTTTTAAATATTTTGACCATAACTTTACCTCAAATATTTTTAAGTTATATATGTAAGAAAATATACATAATGTTTATATATCTCACACTATATATAATTTAGATATTTCAATATGTATTTTTAGTCAATAATAAAAATACATATAAAAATATAAATATAATTTTTTATAAACATTATTGTAAAAATGTAACAGTAATAATTACAAAAATATTTTTTAAAATTTTATGAAATATTTCGTTATGTGTTATATATAAATAACATGTGGTGATCGCATAATTTTTATAAAATGATATTAATATTATTTTTTTAAATACATTTATAGATACTAAAAATATACATTTCGCTCATAGTATAAAGTAGAGCTCGAATTGGATAGAGATAAATGATATTATCATTTTCTCGCCAATGTGAACAGCATATTACTGTGATGTAAAGCAGTGTATAGCAGAATATCAATTCAGAGACATTTATGAGTGCTGAAAGATCGGCATTAGATAATATTTTTCAACATTTTCTTCTTTCCAAACCGAAAAGCCACTTTTATTTTTAGAAAGGATGCCTTTCCTAAAGTTGGATTACTTTTGAAAAGATCTGATTTCATTGCTTATTTAAAAAATCTATACAAGTGCTTTCAGAAAATTTTGAGCAACTACAGGTATCTCTTTACGTTGTTCTATGTTTCATATTTATGTGCTTTTTTAAGAAATCCTTCTCAAGGTACTCAAGTCTATTTTGCAATTAATAGATATGATGATAAAGCCCCATAATATAAAATTCTTAGGGCATCAGAATCTTTGACGTTTATAAAGAAGAAAGATGTCCTGAATTACGCATTTACTAAAGTTATTATAAAAGAAGTAGCGAGAAGAGAAGGGCATTTGAGTAAAAATGCTTCTTACAAGAGTTTACAAACTGATATATTCAAGAGATTTTTTATAATAGATCTCGCCATACTGCCATTGCTTCTAAGACTTCTCCTAAATGAGCATGTTTTGCGATAACTGTTTCTGCTCCAGCTTCTGCAAGTGCATTGGAGTGGCCAAGATAGCTATGTGATCCTCCCGTAAAGCCGATGACACGCATGCCTGCTGCTATGGCTGCGTGTACACCATGAAGTGAATCTTCTATAACGATAGTGTTTTGGGGCTCTGCCTGTAATTGTTGTGCGGCAAAAAGGAAAACATCAGGGGCTGGTTTCGTTCTTTTTGTTCCAACTTCAGGTGCTGAAAATATTTTACCTTCAAAAAGGTCATAGAGATCAACCGTGGTGAGCATCTCTTTTATATCTACGCTTTTTGCATTAGAGCAGATACAGTAGGGATAGCGTGTTTGAATAATTTCTACGGCTTCTCTTACATCATCAATAGCCCGTAATTTAGTTTTTATTTGTGTACGAAAAATATTAGTCATCTGATCTATGAGATGAGCAGAAATTGGTTTTTCTGTTTCCTGTTCAACGTGTTTAAGAATATCGGGAAAGATAAGTCCTGCAAAACGCTCACTCAATTCTTCGGATGATATTTCATATCCTGTTTGTTTGAGCAATTGAGATCCAATTTTTGCTGCAAGATATTCAGAGTCGACGAGAACTCCGTCACAATCAAAAATAATAAGATCTATCTGAGGCATAAGATATTCCTTTACATGTTACGAGATGGACAACTTTTATGAAAACGATATTGAGAAGATCTTATTTCATAAAAATACGCTTTGAAAATGATTCTTAATTCTTTTACGAAATAAATGATATGGGAACAGTACATTGAAAAAAAGAAAAATAAGGTTTCATTCATATGAAAGTTTTTTTACTTAAAAAAACAAAAACAATTATCAATTTTGTAGAAATTTAACGATACGTTTACGCTATTTTGTAAATATGGATTGGTAATGCGGGCCTATAAACTATTTTGGTTGATTATAGGGCAAATTCAGTTAATTTTGTTGGGTTTTTCATGACAGTTATTCAGCTTCAAAAAGATTTTCTTCGTACTCCCTCACAGATGCCATGGCGCAATAAAATTTTTAAAGGAGATTGTGTTTCCGTTCTAGAAAAACTTCCAAAACATTCCGTTGATATGATTTTTGCGGACCCACCCTATAATTTGCAATTGGACGGAGCTTTATACCGTCCAGATCATTCGCTTGTTGATGCGGTTGATGATGCATGGGATCAGTTTGAGAGTTTTGCTGCGTATGATGCTTTTACCCGTGCATGGTTGCTTGCTTGTCGTCGTGTATTAAAACCCAACGGAACACTTTGGGTTATCGGATCTTACCATAATATTTTTCGAGTTGGGACGGCATTACAAGATTTAGGTTTTTGGATGCTTAATGATATTATTTGGCGCAAAAATAATCCGATGCCTAATTTTCGAGGGCGCCGTTTTCAAAATGCTCATGAGACGCTTATTTGGGCCGTGCGAGATCAAAAAGATAAAAAGTACACATTTAATTATGATGCCTTAAAAGCGGCCAATGAAGATCTACAAATGCGTTCAGATTGGCTTTTCCCTCTCTGCACTGGAGCTGAACGTTTAAAGGATGATTCAGGGCGTAAATTACATCCAACACAAAAACCGCAAGCGTTATTAGCGCGTATTATTATGGCTTCTAGTAAACCTGGTGATGTTATTCTTGATCCGTTTTTTGGTTCGGGAACAACAGGTGCTGTTGCCAAGCTTTTAGGGCGTGATTTTGTTGGGATTGAACGCGAGCAAGATTACATTGATGCAGCATGTGAGAGAATTGCAGCGGTTAAACCTTTAGCGCAACCAGAACTAGCGATTTTGGATAGAAAAAAAGCAGAACCGCGCGTAGCATTCAACAGTTTGCTTGAAGCAGGTTTACTCTATCCTGGAGAAGTTCTTTATGATCGTAAGAAGCAAGTGTCTGCTATTGTAAGAGCTGATGGTACGATTATGCATGGTGGTGAAGCGGGCTCAATTCACGCAATGGGAAGAAAGGCTCAAGATTCGCAGAGTTGTAATGGTTGGACATTTTGGTATTATGAGGAAAATGGACGGTTGAAGTCCATAGATCATTTAAGAATGATCATACGTTCACAAATGTTAAAAACGGGTGTTTTATGAACTAAGCTGATCGCTTCATTCTAGAGTGATCATCAATGTACCTGATCTTGATTGAGATGGACGTGAGGGCATTTTATGCCTTTCTTAGATGTTTTTTATTAACACACTAATCTCGCTTGTAAGCGGCAAGCGAGTATTTTTTGCTTCTTGTAGAAGAAATTAAAATGAGAAACTTTCACTCTATGTTCTGATTTTAGTTCCAAAACAGTAAAATTTTAATATAATCTTATAAAAATGAAATATCAAAATTAAAAGGCTCATTCAGAAGCTCAAAATTAAGTGCTTTTTTGAGGTAATATGTGCATCTATAAAGTGCGTAAAATGTATTGGTTTATCAAGATAATTTAGCGTTATTCATATTGAGTTCCCCCCGAATATCGTCAAATTTTCTTATTTCAGACCTGTTTCATATTGAATCAATAAAATTTACTTGCTTGCATGTCATAAGCGGGGTTGGCGTGTGAATAAAATTGTTAAAGAAAGAACTAAAAAGTACCTTTTATGAACCGTTTCAAGTGCCAAGGGTTGTTGTAGGGGACTGGTAAATATAATGATGGTGCTGACTTGCTCCTTCATAAGCAAAAAAGGATAGATTCTGAAATTTAAATCTAAGCTTTCTAAGCTTTTTTACCCCTCCTTAATTCTTATCTGTAGAAAAAATTGGTTATTTCATTTTTTTAAGTTTTTCTTTTACAGATTAATAAATGACTTAATAAATGATCGTTAGAGATACAAAAGTCTCCGTTAGAAAACATTTTTACGAATAGGGAAGGTTATTTAAATCTGAAAGAATTGGGAAGTGCTACGGAAATGGCTTTTTTCATAACAGTAGGTAGTGCTTCTTCGGCAAGATGTTGAATGTTACACCACCAACCATTTTCACAATTCATTTCATGAATATCCTCAGTATAGTAAACATCGAGTTTTAGAGAAAAGTGAGTAAAAACATGCGTAATTTGTCCTTTGAATTGCCAATTGGCAGTAAAGGGTGCATTTTGGAGCCCATTTTCGTTGTTTATGCCAATATTGTTAGGAATTTGGGTCATTCCACCAAGGAGCTTTTGCGTCTGTCGTTTTTCCAAATAAATTTGTCTCTTTTTATTAAGAGCCACAAAAGCAATACCTGTTTTTGAAGGGCGTTCTTTTTTAGGGGCTTTGACTGGAAAAGATTCCGGTTGTTGCGTCTTTGCTGCTTTACATAAACATTGAAGAGGGCAGGTATAACAAGATGGTTTGCGTGGAGTACAAACTGTTGCTCCTAAATCCATCATTGCTTGAGCAAAGTCACCAGGACGATTTAAAGCAGTAATTTTTTGTGTTTTTTCTTTAATTTCAACTTTTGCTTTTTGTAATATTGAAGTGATAGCAAAAAGGCGCGCTACCACACGTTCGACATTACCATCAACCACTGCTACAGGGTGATTAAAAGCAATTGAAGCAATGGCTGCGGCAGTATAATCTCCAATACCGGCTAGAGTTCGCAATTCTTTTACAGATTGTGGAAATTGTCCCGCGTAGTTTTCAACAAGCTGTTGCGCACATTTTTTAAGATTACGTGCGCGTGAATAATAACCAAGTCCAGCCCATGCTTTCATGATGTCATCTTGTGAGGCTTTTGCTAAAGAGGAAAGATCAGGCCATAGTTTCAGAAACTTTTTAAAATAAGGCTTAACTGTTTCAACGATTGTTTGTTGAAGCATGATTTCAGAAAGCCAAACTTGATAAGGATCAGGACGGATACCTTGTTTTTGCTTTTCGGGGGTAATCCGCCATGGGAGATGTCTGTGATTTTGATCGTACCAAGCAAGGAGGTGCGAAGAAATTTCATACATGATTGTTTTCAAGCATAGGAAGATATAAAATGCAAAAGAAAAAATTATTTATTTTGTTGATCTTTCATAAATTGAGGAGGCAATAATTTTTAGATGAAACAAATGATTTTAATTTAGTAAGCGATTGAACAATGATCTAAAAATGAGAAAACAACTTAAAAAACATATCTTTTATTCTCTTTCTGAGACGGTATACAAAATACTTGATCCAGTTTTACGCAAACGGACAGGGCTTAATGTAGCGCTTATAGAACATTGGCCACAAATTGCGGGCTATGATATCAGTGAACATACAATGCCGCTTAAAATTATTTGGAAACGTCGTGCAGATCAAGATGATGTTTTTCAGCCAGCAACACTTGTTGTCGCATGTGAAGGATTTGCTGCGTTAAAATTGATGCATGAAACAGAGGAATTACTTCATAGAATTAACGGATTTTTTGGCTATATTGCTATTGATCGCATCAAGATTGAGCAAAGGAGTATGACGGTTTTTATGAATCACTTGCCTCTAAAATCGTCTTTGAGTGAACAAGACAAAAAATGCGTGGGAGAAATGCTTGAAGGAATTGAAGATAAAAGCTTGCGCCAATCACTTTATAAACTTGGCTGTTGCATTTTTTTGGAAAAAAATAATAAATAGCAAGATATTTTATATATTTTTCTTTAATATATGAGAAAGCGTTGGATTCTTATTCGTTAATAACAACAGAAAAGTATTATTTATGGTAAAATATCGTTCTTTTTTATCTTTCGGGATAATTTTTCTCTTCATAACGATTGTACAAAACAGTGTAACAGTTGCTTTAGCGCGTGATCCCAAACCAGTGGCAACTGTTGATATGGAAGAGATTCTCCAATCGGGTAAAGTAAAGGATCGCTTTGAGGGAGAGGCGGATGCACCAGTCGTCATTGTTGAGTATGCTTCGTTGACATGTACCCATTGTGCGCATTTTTATAATGATATACTTCCTCAAATTCGTAAAAAATATATCAAAACAGGAAAAGTAAAACTGATTTTCCGCGATTATGCTTTTGATCCTCGGGCAACAGCAGGTTTTATGTTGGCACAGTGTGCACCAGAAGATCGCTATTTTCCTTTAATAGAAGTTTTATTTCAAAAACAAAATGAATGGGCTTTCGGAAAAGATGCTCTAACACCATTGAAAAAAATTGGCTTAATGGCTGGTTTTACAGATGAAAGTTTTACTGCATGTTTGAAAAATCAAGCCATTTTAGATGAAGTGAATGCATCCTTTGAGCGTGGTAAAAAACTTGGTGTTACAGCAACGCCTACTTTCTTTATTAATGGTAGTAAATATGAAGGTGCCATGAAAGTAGAAGACTTTTTTTCGGTGATTGATAGTTTTCTTAAAAATGAATCTTAATCTTCCAGAAGATAGATAGTGATACTTTTAGTCATTATCGCTTTTGGAAGGATTAATATTATGCATTTATGAAGCAATATTTTTTGTTGAGCCGATTTTGAATCAAGTCATTGCTTTTAAGTGAGCCTAGGTTGAATGATGTTTTGATGCTGATATGGGAGGATTTGTACAATGAAAAAATGGGTTTATAGTTTTGGAGATGGAAAGGCAGAAGGAAGTGCAAGTGAGCGTAATCTTCTCGGAGGTAAAGGGGCTAATTTGGCAGAAATGAGTAATCTTGGTTTGCCCGTACCACCCGGATTTACGCTGACAACAGAAGTTTGTAATTTTTATTATGCCCATGACAAATCATATCCAGAAGAGCTACAGGAATCTGTTAATCAAGCACTAAGACGCATTGGTGAACAAACAGGACGTGAATTTGGGAGTGAGCAAAAGCCACTTTTGCTTTCTGTTCGTTCAGGGGCTAGGGCTTCTATGCCAGGGATGATGGACACAGTGCTTAACCTTGGCATGAATGATGAGACTGTAAAAGCCATTGCTTTACAAGCTAATAATGAACGTTTTGCTTATGATAGTTATCGGCGTTTTATCCAAATGTATTCTAACGTTGTTTTGGGGTTAGATCATGCGTATTTTGAAGAAATTCTTGATGAAGCAAAAGTACGCAATGGTTACACTATTGATACAGAAATGACAGCAGGTGATTGGAAGAATATTATTACTTCCTATAAAGCATATGTTGAAGAAAAATTAGGAAAACCTTTTCCACAAAATCCTGAACAGCAGTTATGGGGAGCAATTGGAGCCGTTTTTTCAAGTTGGATGACAGCACGTGCAGTTACCTATCGCCGTTTACATAATATTCCTGAAAGTTGGGGAACGGCAGTTAATGTGCAAGCTATGGTTTTTGGCAACATGGGTGAAGATTCGGCAACAGGTGTTGCTTTTACACGCAATCCATCGACAGGGAAAAAAGAACTTTATGGTGAATTTTTAGTTAATGCGCAAGGGGAAGATGTTGTGGCGGGCATTCGAACACCTCAAAATATTACAGAAAATGCGCGTATTGTTGCTGGTTCAAATAGGCCGTCATTAGAAAAAATTATGCCTGAGGCTTTTTTGAAATTATGTCAGATAGCGCAGAAGCTTGAGCAGCATTATCGGGATATGCAAGATCTCGAATTTACCATTGAAAAAGGTAAATTATGGATGCTTCAGACTCGTTCAGGAAAACGCACGGCTCGTGCGGCTCTCAAGATAGCAATTGAAATGGTTGAAGAGGGGTTAATAAACCATGAAGAGGCTGTGATGCGTATTGATGCAAAGTCGCTGGACCAACTTTTGCATCCAACACTTGATCCCAAAGCAGAACGTTCTATTATAGGACGTGGTTTACCTGCTTCTCCTGGAGCCGCAACTGGTGAAATTGTTTTTACTTCAGAAGAGGCAGAAACGGTGTCGGCGGAAGGTCGCAAAGTTATTTTGGTCCGTGTAGAAACAAGCCCAGAAGATATTCATGGTATGCATGCTGCAGAAGGAATTTTAACAACGCGTGGCGGTATGACAAGTCACGCTGCTGTTGTTGCGCGGGGGATGGGGAAACCATGTATTTCTGGTGCTGGAAGTGTGCGGATTGATTATAACACAAATACGCTGTTTGCTTCAGGAGAAAGCTTTAAAAAAGGTGATATTATTACAATTGATGGTGGAAGTGGAGAAATTTTCAAAGGGAAAGTTGCAATGTTGCAACCTCAGCTTTGCGGAGACTTTGCAAAATTAATGGAATGGGCTGATGGAATGCGGCGTCTCAAAGTTCGCGCTAATGCTGATACACCATCTGATGCCCGTATGGGGCGTTCCTTTGGGGCTGAAGGTATAGGTCTTTGCCGTACGGAGCATATGTTTTTTTCTGATGAACGTATCGTTGCCATGCGTGAAATGATTTTAAGTCATGATGAAAATGGTCGTCGTAAAGCACTAGATAAGCTTTTGCCAATGCAGCGTTCAGATTTTAGTGAATTATTTGAAATTATGTGTGGTTTACCTGTTACTATCCGCTTGCTAGATCCACCATTACATGAATTTTTACCTAAAACGAAAACAGAAATTCTTGATGTTGCAACAGCTATGGGTGTTTCTGCTGAAGTGCTTGCTGAACGCGCTCAGCAGTTGCACGAATTTAATCCTATGCTTGGATTACGTGGATGCCGTTTAGCTATTACTTATCCTGAAATTGCAGAAATGCAAGCGCGGGCGATTTTTGAAGCAGCAGCAGAAGCTGCCCAAAAATCTGGATCTCCTGTTATGCTTGAAATTATGGTGCCACTTGTTGCGCTTAAATCTGAACTCGATTTTGTAAAAGCACGTATTGATCAGGTTGCTGAGGAAGTGATGAAAGAAAAGGGAAGCACTATTCAATATATGGTTGGGACGATGATTGAGCTTCCAAGGGCGGCGCTTCGAGCAGATGAAATTGCTGAAACTGCTGAATTTTTTTCATTTGGAACAAACGATTTGACACAAACCACTTTTGGGATTTCCCGTGATGATGCTGCTCCTTTTTTGGCAACCTATTTTCAAAAAGGTCTTTTAGAGCAAGATCCTTTCGTGTCTATTGACTGTGATGGAGTAGGAGAACTTATTACCATTGCTGCACAGCGTGGACGATCAAAGCGTGCAAAAATAAAATTAGGAATTTGCGGTGAACATGGAGGCGATCCGGCCTCTATTGCTTTATGCGAAGAAAATAACCTAGATTATGTTTCGTGTTCTCCTTTTCGAGTACCAATTGCTCGTTTAGCAGCAGCCCAGGCCGCAATAGCAAAAAGGATATAATGGGTTAATATTTTTTTGTTGTATAGTTATTACTGAAATAATTTTTTATATATTCTTTTATTTTCTTTAATAAAGGAAATAAAATTGCTTCTAAAATGCACGATAAGTTGTGTTACGCGAGAAAGTGTATTTTTGAGAGGTTTATGAGAGAAAATATAAAGCAGGATAGACAAAGATGTATTATTAATACACTTTCTATTGACGAACCTCTTGATAGAGAGAAACGTGTTATTGTGCAGTCAATTTACACGTTTGCTTTTTTATAGGGTAATGGACTCCTCACGCAAAATAGAATGCTCCAAACAAATGCATTTTTTTTGCACATTATGCTGTTTGAGATAGACATCTCTCAGTGGATGCCCCATTTCACATTGACATTCGTGGAATGGGGATTATGTAAAACTCCCCGTAAGTTTATAAAAATCTTCCCAAAGTATATAAACTCTACTATGCGCTATCATCTTTACATTCCTGAAGGAATATCAAAGTTATACAATATGTTGATTTATAATGATAATTTTTTATTTCTCATATTGAACGAAAGCTGTAAATATCACAAGATTGTCTCATTTCAACTTCTTTGATAATGAATCAATTAAAACCATGTTTTTTGCATATTACAGGCGGAATTAGCGTCTATGGATAAAAAAATAAAGCAAGGATATGCTTCTTCAAGTGTCAAGAGCTGTCACAAATTGAAGGTAGGTAGTGTGTAATGGTGCTGGTTTGCTTCTTCACAAGCGTAAAGATGATAGCGCACAGAGAAGGCTGCTATTATTATTCACGGGCCGTTGTTGCGAAATGGGCTTGGGTGCTTTAAAAATGTTTTTTTAAGAAAGATCGTGAATGGCAATCCACGTATATTCCGTTTAGGACATTTTGTTTTACGTGAGGGGGAAGCCCAAAAATACACGAGCTAAATAAAGGCATGAGGCAATAGGTAATCTCCATTATTTTAAAGACATTGTTTTAGATGTCTTTAAAAGTCGTAAAGCTGAATTAAAAGGAAATGGCAAAGATAAAAACTGGTTTCTACCCTTAAAATTTCATATTCTTCCCAAATTAGACTGTCTCTCTGTTGCAGAGATTATATAAACAGAGATGCGCAATGCCCTTGCCTCCATTTGGCATACAAAAGCTATAACAGTTGAGAAAGCACTACACTGTCTTAACATTTGCTTCAAACATACTGCTGCGTTAGGTTCGGATGTTGATTTATAGACGACACCAAAAGCACACGCTCTCTTAGAAAACAACGTCATAAAACACAAAACTTTCCAGCAATAGATTGGAGAGAAGTGCCGGTTTTTTATCAGACACTTTGCGAAACAACAAGCATAACATAACTAGCTTTACATCTACTTATCCTTACAGGTGTTTGCACAAATTCTTTGCGTCATATTTATAAAGATCAAATTGACGATAAGATGTGGACAATTCGTGGCTCGAGAATATGAAAGGTTTACATGATACTACAATAAAATTTCGTGTCCTTTTATTATCAGAAGTAATAAAAATGCTAGAACAAGCGCGTTTGTTATTTTGCAATATTTCTTTTTTCTGCAATTGGTTGTGGTTTTCTTACAGCAGATTGTATGGCGCAATATATAATGTGTAAGAAAACCATTCTGATTGATTGAATATAAGAGGGCTTGAGATGAAGGAATGTTTGGGGGGGGCATTAAACAAGCGAAAGATGAATTATCATTATAAATTAAGAGATTATTTTTATAGTATAGATGATTAGCCTCAATTTAATAAACCAATTTCGCGCATTTTCATTAAAATTGTGTGATTAATTTTACCTGTTACAGGAAGATCAAACATTTTTTGAAACTGTTTTAAGGCTTCTATCGTCTTTTGATCTTCTATTCCGGTGATAATAACCTCTTCATTCCCAAAAATATGTAAAGCTTTTTGCACTTGTATAATATCTTCGACAGAAGGCTCTGAAATAGCTTCTTTTAAGTGCGTCATATTTTTTGTTTCTATTTCGCTCTGCTTAATTAATATCGCAATTTCATCTGTTGCGGGATTAGATAGAGCATTCTTTTGCATTCTCTGAGCAGTTTGTTGTTTCCATAAAGTGATAGCTCGGCGTGTTTTAGGTCCTTCCAGTCCATCTAAAGGTCCATCATAAAGTCCTAATTTTACTAGTTCTTTTTGTTTTTCCAGAATGCTTGCTGATTGAGGAGGTAAAGGTGAATTTGTATGGTGATGACTTGGAGAATGTAGAGAAGTTACACGAGAGAGTTCTTGTGATTTTGCTTCTTTTTCCAATAAAGTAGAGCTCTTCCCTATACTTTGAACGGAGGAAAATTTCATTTGAGTTAAAATATTTTGATGCGTTGTCATTTGCGAAAATAAAGCATTAAATGAAATAAATAAAAAACTAATGCTAAAAAGAAGAGATCCAACAAAAAATAAAGTATTTTTTCGTGTATAGAAATAAAGAGTTTTTGCTATCCAAAAAATAAAATGAAAAATTATAAGAAGAAGTGTTATAACAATACTACTATAGTATTTACGGTGTTTTACAGTTTTTTTTCGGGTCGTCTTTCGTTTTGTTGTCATCATTTTTATTTTCAGTTGCGTTTATGTTTCACAAAGAAACGAATGCAAATTAGTTCTTACTTTTCGCTAGAGAGAAATGCATTTACATTATTGTTTTTTCCTTTCAAACTCCTAGAATAAGCAGCTTCATTCTATCAATGTATAAGTTGATCAATCAACAAGAGCTCTTATCAATTTTTATTAATTTCAGATTTTACAAATCTTTCAATATGTATAAAGAGAACATCGAATGATTAACGTTCAAGAGCATTTTAGTGTTTGCAAACTGCATTATCACATATAATCATCTCAATAATAATATCGCGTTATTCTTCATTTTTGGCGCAGATGTTTGCCTATCATTTAAAAACAAGTTAGAGACTATTTTTCTATAACGTTAAAAAGATAAGAGTCATTATATTCTTTACAATTTACATATATAGGGTTACTTTTCTGTAAACGGTTTGGTGAGAATAGTGGTCTCTTAAGGTTATTATATTTTAGTGGAGCTACTTTTGTATCAATTAAATTGATGTTTACAATGTTATAGAAAAACTTGTCTTGAGATCTTGAGATGGAGTTATAAGAGATGAAGCTATTGTTTGATCTTTTGATCGACATATTGATCATGTTGGTGATGTTCTAGTAAAAATTTTATAGATAATATAAATATTTTATCACTACTAGAGTCAGAATAACAGAGTCTGACTCTTTTTAGCCTTTTCAACTAAGCTAAGATGATGAACTATTATTTAAAATAAGTATGTACACAATATGGAAAAGAAATTGGACTCTGTGTTTAATCCTTATCTCATTGCTACACTTTCTTGTGGAATAAAAGATTATAAATGTGGGGGGTACATTTCTTAACTCTTATGCACGATCATGGTTATATCTCTCATTTTTTATCATGGTATGTTCATTAATATGATCAGCCTGTAAGTGTATAATTGGGATGTTAAATTTTTACTGAATAGACAATGTATCCCATTTTATACAGCGGCATTGTGCCATATTTATAAAAAAGCCAATGATATAGATCCAATAAATGAATACTCAATTTTATAAAAAACAAATTTTATAAATTGTTTATAAAGAAACAGTGTATAAAATGCTTCTTTTATTGTATTTACCACTGCGGTACATTGATTGCCCATGATACGTTTTTTAATCAAATTATCATTTTTTTTATTTTTTATTTTTGTCATTATTTCATTTTTTGTAGCAAATCCAAGCAGTGACTATTCTTCTAGCCCCAAAAATAATGAGACAACAACGAGCGATGTGATTAGGTCATTTAAAGAAGCTTTAAATGACCTAGGAGCATTTTGTGACCGTAATATAGAAACCTGCAAAGTAGGAAAATCATTTTTAAGTTCACTTGGTGAACGCGCATATTACGGTGCAAGAGCTGCTTATGAATATTTAGGCAACATATTAGGGAACAACAATAATATCAGAGATTTCCCTTAATGTTTCTTGCAAAATCGCAATACAAGAGTTCTTACAAAACCATACAATGTTATCTTGAAATAAGGATTTTTAACGTTCTTCGTGTTATTTATGTTAGGAAGAATAAATATTTATTTTTTATAAGTGTATTTAAGAATGATTATTCAAACAAAACAGGACTAAAATAATGGCGGAAACAATCGGTAATATCATAGAGAACTTTTCGCTTTTGGATAATTGGGAAGACCGTTATCGTTATGTCATTGAGCTTGGCCATGAATTGCCACCTTTTCCGGAAAGCGCTCGAAACGATGCTCACAAAGTTCCTGGTTGTGTTAGCCAAGTGTGGCTTTTATCTTCACGTAATAACTCAGAAGATCCAATATTGACGTTTCAAGGTGATTCCGATGCTCATATTGTGCGTGGACTCATTTACATACTTCTTGCTTTTTATTCAGGCAAAAAAGCTTCTGAAATTCGCAATTCCGATGCTCAAGAGCTCTTTGAAAAACTTGGTTTAAATGAAAATCTTACACCACAACGATCAAATGGTCTGAAATCAATGATTAAACGGATTCGTAACGAAAGCTATGTATAATCCCCTTGATAGAAATTGCTATATATACAAAAGCTTCACACAAAACATGTATACTGAAATCAAATTTATACACGAAACCATTTTTTCGCAAAATAAGATTATTTAGTTTTTTTCCGTTTACTTTTGCGTCCAAGACCCATTTCTTTGGCCAAAGCTGATCGTGTTTTTGCATAATTAGGCGCCACCATAGGATAAGAACTATCTAACTGCCATTTTTCACGATACTCCTCTGGCAACATTCCATAATGTGTCATGAGATGACGCTTTAGAGATTTAAATTTTTTCCCATCTTCAAGGCAAATGAGATAATCAGGAAATACTGAACGCTTTGGATTAACGGCAGGCCTTTGTTTTTCAACTTCGACTTCTGTTAACTCTAAATTCCCTGCTTTACGAAAAGCAGCATGGACATCAGCAATTAAACTTGGCACTTCAGTCGGTCGAATAGAATTATTACTCACGTAGGCAGCAACAATATCAGCAACCAATGTAATAACTAAATTGCTTTCAGTCTCTAAGACTGCACGATGTTCCATTCTTGTTTCCTTTAATTTAAAATTGAGTAATTCAAAATCGAGATATAGTGCATATACTCATGATATAAAGATCTCATGCACATGAGCTTCATATTGTACAAAAATCTTTTTTGTCAATTCAATTATTCTATAAAATTGCCAAAACACAAAAAAATCAAATAAATACCTCTTTTTTGTCATAATATAAAATAAGAAAAACGAAATTATTACATGCTAAAATATATTTTTATCCTATAACATATCATACATGACATATAATACATCACAAATATAAAAAAATATAGGATAAAATTTATTTATTTTTTTTTGAGAACGTAAAAATAAAATTACTAATTATAAAAATATAATATATAAATTAGTATTTTTTATTTTGAATACTTATAATTTAGTAATTTTATTTTTACTAAATTTTAAATTTGTTTTTATTATTTATATTTATTAAATTTAATAATAAAGAACATACTATATTATAAATAAGACACAACAGCATTACTTATAATATAAAACTATTCATTAAAACGACATAGAATATTTTTATGTTTTATACATTAATAAAAATACTTTAAATATAGTTATTACTTTCTATAAAATTATAAGATTATACTGTTTCAAAAAAAATCAATTCTTTTTCTCATAGTTTAATTGTCTTACCAATCACTTTCATTATAAAAGTGGTATTATATCCCTAGAAAACAATAGCTGTGATATGTAATGGACAGAAAGGTATTAGTTTTAAAAATTATCATGGCGCTATTTTTACAAGTGAATAGAACTTATAGATTTTTACACTTGCATCAATAATTATGATTCTAACATATAAACGAATAAACGAAGCTGTTAACATATTTTAATATAGGATTGTGTATGACCCGCACTTTTGCAATTCCTCCCAAAGCATTTAGAATCACTCATAAGGAAATATATCATGGTATTTTTCGTGATGATCCCTATCATTGGCTACGTGCGTCTAACTGGCAAGATGTTTTTAAAAATCCTAACTGTCTTGATCCAAATATTCGACATTATCTTGAAAAAGAAAATGCTTATCAATCAGCTCAAATGGCTGATACAAAACCATTACGAGATTTGCTTTTTACCGAAATGAAAAACAGGATCCAAGAGAATGATAGTTCTGTTCCTATAAAACATGGTCCTTTTGCTTACGGATTCTCTTATGTTACCGGAGGTCAACAACCGCATTATTTTCGGACACCAAGGAATGGCGGAGAAAAAACCGTTTACCTTAACGGTGATGTCTTGGCAGAAGGCAAAGAATATTTCAAATTTGGTTCAGTTCAAGAATCTCCTGACCATACACATGTGGTATGGACCTATGATGACAAAGGATCAGAATTCTATACAGCTAAAATTCGTAATTTTGAGACATTGTCTGACTGTATGGATACAATTACTGATACATCTGGTCAAATTGTATGGGATGCTAGATCTGAAGGTTTTTTCTATACTAAAATGGATAAAAATCACCGACCTTCAGAGCTCTATTATCACCGATTAAACACTGATCAATCACAAGATAAGCTTATTTTTCGCGAAGACAATCCAGGTTTTTTCTTAGATGTAAGCGGCTCTAAGCTTAATGATATTATTTATATTAATATTCATGATCATGAAACATCAGAGATCTGGTTGATTCCTGCTGAGGCGCCTTTTACTATTCCCCAATGTGTACGGAAACGACAAAAAGGTATTGAATATTCACTTACAGAAGGTGGTGATGTCTTTTATATTCTGACCAATCTAGATAATGCAAAAGATTTCAAAATTATGGTAGCGCCATATACATCTCCACAATCAGAAAATTGGTCTGAGTTTGTCCCACATCAGCTTGGGTGCCTAATATTATCCCATGATGCTTATCAAGATTTTCTTGTCTGGATCGAACGTTTTGAGGGGCTTCCACGTATAAAAGTAATGGAACGTACCACTAAAAAAGTTACTTCCATTGCTTTTACTGAAGAGGCTTATTCTTTAGGTCTACAAGGGGTTGCAGAATATAACAGTCCAACTATTCGTTTTTCCTATTCATCTATGACAACACCTGATCAAGTGTTTGATTATGAGATGAAAAGTCGTAAACGAATGCTTTTAAAAACGCAAATAATTCCCTCTGGGCATAATAAAGATGCATATGTAACACGACGTATTACAGCAATAGCAGACGATGGTGAGAAGATTCCTATTTCACTTTTTTATCACAAAAACACTCCTCTTGATGGTGGTGCGCCTTGTCTTCTTTACGGTTATGGTGCTTATGGAATCTCTATTCCTGCCAGTTTTAATAGTAATGTACTTTCTCTAGTAAACAGGGGGTTTATTTACGCGATTGCTCATATTCGCGGAGGAAAAGAAAAGGGAGTAGAATGGTATGAGAAAGGAAAACATCTCTTTAAGCACAATACATTTACAGATTTTATTGCTTGTGGACGTTACCTTGTAAACAATAAATTCACTTCTCACAACCGGCTTATTGCTTATGGTGGTTCAGCAGGGGGGATGTTGATGGGAGCCATTGCCAATATAGCTCCACAGGATTTTGCTGGAATCGTAGCGAATGTGCCTTTTGTTGATGTTTTAGCGACAATGTTAGATGCTTCATTGCCACTCACACCTCCAGAATGGGCCGAATGGGGGAATCCTCTTGAATCAGAAGAAGATTATAAGCTTATTGCTTCCTATTCACCCTACGATAATGTCAAAGCTCAAAACTATCCCCCTATACTTGTGATGGCAGGATTAACAGATCCTCGTGTAACTTACTGGGAGCCTGCAAAATGGGTGGCAAAATTACGAGACTTAAAAACAGACGATAATGCAATTTTATTACGTATTAATATGGATTCGGGGCACGCTGGTGCAGCTGGACGTTTTTCAAAGCTAGAAGAAGTTGCCTATATCTATGCATATATTCTCAAGATAGCAGGAAAAGGCTGTTGCTAATCCATAATATCTTTGTTTGAAAGTCCCCGATAATTTATTGGATTATAGGGACTTTCATACACTAAAAAAATTATCTAGATAGCT
Source organism: Bartonella sp. CR84HXZ (assembly GCF_042194535.1). Lineage (NCBI taxonomy): Bacteria > Pseudomonadati > Pseudomonadota > Alphaproteobacteria > Hyphomicrobiales > Bartonellaceae > Bartonella > Bartonella sp. CR84HXZ. The sequence continues at coordinate 135,183 of NZ_JBHIMY010000004.1, forward strand.
TAAAATTCACATTCTTCATAAAGTTTCAAAACATAGTCCCAATTAATTAAATGGTCTACAAAGGATTCGAGGTACTTCGGTCGAGCATTGCGATAATCAATGTAATAGGAATGTTCCCACACATCGACACCCAAAATAGGTCGAGCATTGTGAATTAAGGGATTTTCGCCATTAGGCGTTTTCATAATTTCAAGCTTGCCATTTTTAACAGCAACCCATGCCCATCCAGAACCAAATTGGGCACTAGCAGCAGCAATAAAATCAGCGCGGAATTTGTCGTAACCACCTAGATCAGTGTCAATAGCTTTTGCTAACTTTTCAGGAAGTTTTTGGCCACCCCCATCTTTTTTCATCCAAAGCCAAAAGTGGTTATGATTGTAATACTGTGCTGCATTATTAAACAAACCAATATTTTTTCCAAAACTTTTTTTAACAATATCTTCAAGGCTTTCATTTTCTAAGCCTAACTCTTTCACAAAATTATTGGTATTGTTAAGATAAGCGAGGTGATGCTTATCATGATGATATTCAAGCGTTTCGCGTGACATATAAGGTGAAAGGGCATCGTAATCATAAGGCAACGGGGGCAATTCAAAAGCCATTAAAAATCTCCTCGATTCTAATTGTTAAGCTTATTTCATAAGTCTAATTTGCCATTTACAGAATTGAAAAGCAAATGTTGAATACCTATTTGTGTGAAATTAATTTTAATATCTCTCTTTTTGTAAAAGGAGCTTTTAGGAAATGTATGCTAATCAATCAAAAAAGGCATTGGTCTATATAAAGATTGTTTCTGAAGATTTTTTACATCTATGAACCGATAAAAATATCATTATCTTTTGAATAAAAAGTAAATAGAAATAGCTATTATCCCTCGTTCTTATATCTTTATTTTTTCAAATACCAGATAAAATATTTTTAATTTTTGCAAAACTCTTCTAACCTGTTTAGGTGTATCATAGTGTTTGCAATAGAATATTTAAGTGTTATTTTTAGGAGATATTTTTCAATGTGCTTGATTTCATTTTATGACGCTATTCATGAATAATATAATGTAAAAACCAGTGGACATTATCATCTTTACGCTTAATGAAAGAGCACAGCAACTATCACATACTTTACCAGTTTCCAATATGGTGACAGCTTTTATCTTAATGAAGCAAGATGAGATTGGAATATATCAAGAAAAGTAAATCATATGCTAATTTATTGATACATGAGTAAACTACAAGATTTTCATTTTCTGTTCCTAAAAAATCAATACAAAGAGCAAAATAATTGGTGGATAAATGTTTTCTATTTGTGTTAAAAGCACAACTGTATATCAGTTTCTGCTACGAATTTGTATTGATGCAATGCCATACAAGATTCAGGCACTTTATGATAAATCAGGCACTTTATGATAAAAAAGTAAGGTCTTTGATTTTCAGATATTGCGTCCAATCACAGGAATCGCTATAAGGTGCAAGAGTCGCTATAGAGCGTGTTTTTTTGGGGTATAGCCAAGCGGTAAGGCACCGGTTTTTGGTACCGGCATTCCCTGGTTCGAATCCAGGTACCCCAGCCAATGTTTAGTAAAATCAATAGGTTATATAAAAGTTCGGGAATTTTGATTCCGTTGATTCTTTTAACTTATTTTCTACCTATCCCTAACTTTTTTATAGCTTATACCCAATCATTTTATCTAGATAACTGGATTTGCTAGCAGGGCGCTTGACTCTTATTTTTATTGATCGTATAGTGATGATATACGATAAGGGGCGGTAATGGCAATTGTGAGTTTCAAACATAAGGGCTTAAAATTATTTTATACAACAGGTTCTACAAAAGCTATTCAATCAGATCACGTGAAAAAATTACGCGTTATCTTGACGGCTTTAACAAGTGCTACGACGCCTGAAATGTTGAAAGCGCCTGCCTTTAAAATGCATCCTCTTAAAGGTGAACTTACAGGATACTATTCTATATGGGTGAATGGAAATTGGCGTGTTACTTTTCGCTTTATAGGAACAGATGTGGAGCTTGTTGATTATCAAGATTACCATTGATGAAAGGAACGAAAACAAATGATGCATAACCCCGCACATCCGGGCGAAGTTCTAAAAGTAGCTTTCTTAGAAGAAATGGGGATAACAATACAAAAGTTAGCTGATCATCTCCATATGACAAGAGCTTCTCTATCAAGAGTGATTAACGGACATGCCTCTATGAGTACCGAACTTGCAGTGAAATTAGAATTAGCTGGTTTTAGTAAAGCAAAATTTTGGCTGGATATGCAAACGAATTATAATTTATGGCAAACAATGCAACAGACACAACCACCTATTTCTCCTCTGGTTTCTGATGCACCTCAAATGCCGCATTAATTTCATTCATAATTTTGACGGGGCTTTAGTTTGTTTTTTAGCAGCCACTCATTGTCCTAACTTTTTTGAAGTTTTTTGATTGCTTCTATTGCAAGTCGTTTTCTGTCGGCTGTTTTGGTATAGAGGGATGCCATGTTATCTTCTGTCCAGCCAAAAAGCGCTTTCATTTGCGAAACTGTCGCACCTGCATTTGCTGCACGTGTTGCTGCTAATTTTCGCAATCCGTGCGCTGATTTTTTAATACCTGCTGCATTACAAGCTTTACGAAACAGATTACCAAAACTTTCTTTGGTCAGTTTTTTACCTTCTTTACCGCAAATAAATATTTCATCTCCAATAGGTCCAATTTTAAGTGTTTCTGCGAGTTCAGGCAAAATCGGGAGAAAAACATCTGTTTTAAATTGGCTCTTTTCTGTTTTTAAATGAATAATATTATCTGTTGTGATATCTTTCCAGCCGATACGAACGGCATCACCACGACGTAAACCTGTATATAAAAGGACGTCAATCCATACACGTTCATGTGTACCATGTGACCAACGGTAATAATATTTATCAATATCTTCTTCTAACCATGGTATGAATCCTTCTGCGTTAAAGGATTTTGGCGGCTTTATATTAAAAGCAGGATTTCTATTTAAAAGATCGTTATCAACTGCCCAATTGAAAAGACCATTTAAAGCCGTTAAAAAATGTCTTGCCGCCGCGGGAGTCTCTCGTCTTCTTTCTACTGCGTCAAGAATGTGTTGTTTGTTTATGCTTTTATATGCACGATCACCGATATGTTTAGAAACATTATTCAGAATTCGATATTTAACTTTTTTAGTAGATTCTGATTGATTATGCCATTGCATGCTTTGTAAATACTGATGCAACAACCAATCGAAAGACCCTTCTGTGAGTCTGGTACGCCTCTTTGTTTTGGAGGAGCCATTTTGCGCTTGTTTAATAGCCAGTGTATAATTGTCAACAAACTCTTGCGTTCCATAGGTTCCTTCAATCCGAAACCGTGGTCCATGACCAATACGTACATACCATATAACTTTACCATGGCGTGTACGTTCACGAACAAGATGCGGTGGACGGCGTTTTGACATGGCTAAAACTTTATACCGTCGACAGAGGGGCAGCTTTTGCTGGTCTCGTAGTCTTCTTGTTCATTTTCAAGCGGTGGAAAATCATCAATGCTATAAGTATTATCTGTCGTTGTTGGTGTTATGGTTTTATTGATATGAATTAATAATTCCCCTGTAGGTTTGATTTCTATGAGTTCACATCCTTGTTTTTTAGCTTCTCTTAAAGCACGAGCAATAGCTGGTTGCGTGATAGTGGGTGGGCGGTGTGGCATGTTTATTCCCCTTCATTTTAGATGTAATTCACCCGTGGCGTGAATCACGCTGGTGTTAAAAGTTTGTTTGTGTGGTTAGAAAGGGACGTCGTCCCCTGTTAAGTTTTCTGTCTTTTCCTTGTAAACAATTTTGTAATCGGCATAAATTTGTGCGTCGCCATAAATTCTTGGATTACCATCAATAATTGCATATTTGTAAATTTGTGCGTCCCCAAAAATATCCCCCCCATATACTTTTGCGTTATCATAAACTTGTGCATTGCCATAAACGCGTGCAAAATAAGCAACTTTCGCGTTACCAAACACTTTAGCGCTGTCGTAAACTTCGGCACCACAATAAACCATAGCTTCATTACTAACCCAACAGTCGGCTTCATGACTTAGGTTGTCCTCATCCTCTATAAAGCCCCCAAGGTTACCTTTCTTGACGCCACCAAAATCTCTTAATGCTCTAATTCGGTGAAGCGTAAATCCATCAACATTAATTGTTTCATCAGTAAGTTCGTATTTTCTCATCGGGTCTTTTCTCCAGTTGAGATTCTTCTATCGTCATCAATCCAGTCGTCCCAACATACACATGCTTCACCGTAAATTTTTGCATGACCGTAAACATGCGCATCACCGTAAACTTGCGCATTGCCGTAAACACGCGCCCTATCGTAAATGTATGCCTCTTCGTAAACTTGTGCATTGCCATAAACTTCTGCATTATCAAAAACATGCGGTTCACCGCAAATATATGCATCACCGTAAACTTCTGCATGACCGTAAATGCATGGTTCATCGAAAACTTCTGCTTTGCCATAAATACGAGAATTGCCGTAAACATGTGCATAACCGTAAACTTGTGCATTTTCGTAAACCTTAGCATCATCATAAACCTTGGCATAACCCCCAATCCAGCAATTACCATGATGCGATAGGTTGTCTTCTTTCTCGATATAGCCGCCAAGATCACCTTTCTTGACGTCCCCCAAATCTCTCAATGCACGAATGCGGCGGAGCGTTTTGCGCCCAATTTCGATTGTTTCATCTGTCAGTTCATATTTTTTCATCTGGTCTTTTCTCCAGTTGATATGGCGTTATAGTCATCAACGTGTGCGCTACGGTAAACTTCTGCATCACCGTAAACTTTTGCTTCTCCGTAAATTTCTGCCTTATCGTAAACACGTGCTTCATCGTAAACGCGTGCATCATTGTAAACTTTTGCACGCCCATGAACATGTGCATTGCCAAAAACCAAGGCATCACCAAAAACCTTGGCATAACCATAAACCTCTGCATTATGGGAACGCATGCCTCACCGTAAACGTGTGCATGATCATAAATTTTAGCATCACCATAAATTCTTGCACTATCGCCTACATGTCCGTCTTTAATTTTTGCATTGCCATAAACTTCTGCTTTATTGGAAACATATGCATAACCGTAAACATGTGCATTATCGGAAACTTTTGCTTCATCGAAAACAAGTGCATTGCCATAAACACGGGCATCTCCAAAAACACAAGCCTTATACCAAATCCAACAATTGCCCTCATGGGATAAGTTGCCTTCATGCTCTATAAGACCGCCTAGGTCATCTGCTTTAATACCACCAAAGTCTCGTAAGGCACGAATGCGGTGGAGAGTTTTGCCATCAACCTCAGTTGTTTCATCAGTCAGTTCATATTTATTTTTCATGGTTTATTTCCTTGATTTGCGTACAATCCACCCGTGGCGTGAATCACGCATGTGTTGAAAGTGTTAGAAAAGGGTGGGGGTGCTGGGAGGAGAGAGCACCCCCATAGGTTTAAGCAGCTTTTGCCAAAATCTTTTGCATCTCTTGTTCTATTTCCCCTAAAAAGATTTCGACCGC
>NZ_JBHIMY010000040.1:0-4677 GCF_042194535.1 Bartonella sp. CR84HXZ
CCTCCTGCTTGGATGGAGAATGTATTTAAGCGTGGGGGTAGGGATGCGTATCAAATGTATGACACAGGGATTGGGGGGAATGTGTATGGGGGACCTCGTATTGCCCCGTTAAGTGATCAAACGCGCTATGGCATTAGTGGTCTTGGCAGTATTCCTCATCATTATCAAAATCGCTTTTTGATGAATACAATCTACAATCCAACGTCGGCAGCCATGAATCTTAGACATATGGCTTCTGGTAGTATGGTTGGACAGAATCCGTCTTTTAATGCCGCCCTTCAAAATAGCTTAGACCGTGTAAGAGATACGATTAACAGCTCTTTTGCAGGTGCGGGTCGTTATGGGTCCGGTGCACATGCAGGTGTATTGGCAAATGAACTTGGTGCTTTGTCCACAAGTGCTATGGCAGATCAATATAATCGTGATGCGGACCGCATGATGCAAGCGAATTCACTGATAGACCAAGCCAATCAAAATCAGTTGGGAGCCTCAAATAACTTCTTACAGGGTTATGGCAATGCCTATTCCAATGCCATACAGGGGGGAGGTGTGCTTGATGCCCACAATCAGAGAGTTGTTGATGCCAATCGTGAACGTTGGCTGGAACAAGACAATAGCGGTTGGAATAGGTTGAATATGCTTATGAACGCCGGTCATGGCTTTGCAAGGAATTACGGCACGACGACGAATAATAATACAGCCTCTATGATGCAAGGCAATAACCCATGGAAAAATGTAGGGGCTATAGGTTCTCTGGCACTTCAAGCAGCACCGATGGCTTTTGGTTACATGGCAGGTGGTCCAATGGGAGCTGCGTTGGCAGGAGGAGCATCTAAACTTTTTTTAGATTACATGAATCAAAATAAAGCTCTGTAGAATAATTAAAGAATAGTTTTGTAGGAGAGTGTGATGGTTGCACCGATAATACCAATGGCTTTAGTAGCAGGAGCGAGATTTGCACCGCATATTATGAGATATCTTTATCCCAGAGTGGCTCCAAAAGCGGTTACAGGGGCGCAAAGATTTGGACAATTCATGAAAGCAAATCCAAAGAGTGCCATAGCTACTGGAGGGGCAATGACTCTTGCCCCTTTGATGGCACCAGAGGAAGTACATGCTCCAAACAACCCCTATTTACAGAATATGCAGCAGCCATATGGACCATTTATGCCCTATACGGCTCCTAAAACGGAAATGCCTCTTAGTGTAGGAAATCATTCCCCTATGCCAAATGCACTAGAGAGTACTCCACAAGAACTTAAACCTCATGTTAATGAACAAACGCAACCATTAGCACCCGCATCTCCAACACCGACTTCTGAACTGACAGATGCAGAGAAATTTTTACAGTCCAATACTTATAAGTTTTTTCAATCAGATGCTTATCAGAAGCTCAAAGATCTTTTTGCAGGTATGGCGGCAGCACCCACAGATGGTTCGGGATGGGATGCGCTTGCAAGTGGTGTGAAGCATCTTAATGAAGGTGATAAACAAAGAGGGCAGGTTAACCAGACTGTCGATTATTTAAAGTCCAAAGGCTACAGTGATGAAGAAGCTGCTGTCATGGCACGGAATCCTCAAATGCTTAGTGCATTGCTCACAGGTGGTACAGATAGCATAAAACATTACAATGATGGAAGTTCGTTAATTGATGACCCAACATCACCCACGGGAAAGAGAGTGGTTTATCACCCTGGTGGGAAGGCGTATCTCGACAAAGAACGAGAAGCTGCTTTACGTCAACATAAAAACTTGTATGCAAAGGTTTTGCTAGAAGATATTGATTATGTGCAGGAATACCTTGAGAAATTTAAGAATAAGGCGACAGGTAATATAGCTTTAGCTGCTAGCTACGCGTTCTCAACGTCCGAACAATCGGATGTACGACAGGTTTTGGAATCAATACAATCTCGTATAGGGCTTGACCGTATAGATCAAATGAAAATGTTATCGCAAAGAGGGGCGCTAGGACTTGGAAATGTTAGCGATAAAGACATTGAAATGTTAAAAGAGTCTCTTGGGAAATTAAACTTACGTATGTCTACACGAGAGCTTAAACGGCGTTTGTCAACAATAAAAGATGTTTTATCAAGACTGAACCCTGAAGTACAAGGTATTGTATTAGGTAAGATTGAGGCTACAGAAAATAATATGAGAAATGCCGTTATGGCAGGAAATAACCAAAATTCTACCAATCAGGCGGGGTCACAAGGGAATGTTGCAAATTTTACAACTGTAAGCAGCACAGAACAAGCTAATAAAATGCCTATTGGGGTTGAGTTTATTTACAATGGTCAAGTTTACAAGAGGGCTAAATGATTAACAATAAGAATTCTCTTGTAGTTGATCGTGCATTAGGTGCTACGAACAATCAAGGTAAAAAAATATCAGAACTTGGTCCAAATTTTATCAATTTAGGTTCTGTTTTAGAATATGCCAATCCTTCTTATGAAAATACTCTACTCTCTCCAGAGATTACACAAAGTGAAGCCTTTTGGAATTCTTTAAAGCATGGTTTGAGTTTTAATTTAGATGATGAAGTTGCGGGGATTGTAGCGGCGGGACGTGATGATGAGAATGAGAGTGCACTAAATGCTTTTAGAAAGGGGCTGTACAGATATTGGTTATCTGGTGATAAAAAATACGAAGAGAAGTATGAGAAAGAAGCCAATAGAATACGTGATTATCAACGTAGGATGAGTGATACGCATTATTGGACGTCTTTGTTAGGAAATGTTGTAGGGGCTGCTTTACCTTCACTTGCGACGTTAGGAGCAGGGGCGGGAGCATCACTAGCGGGGCGAGTAGCGCCTCATGCTACTTCAAAATTAGGTCAACTATTCTCGAAAGCCATACCAACACCGGTAGGCGCGGTAGGAAAATACGTAAGTGGGAAAGCAAGCCCATTTGTAGGTATTACGAACAAAACAACATTGCCGCATTTGCTTAAAGTAGGAGCGGCATCTGGTGCATTACATGGGGCAGGTGAAGGTGAAGGATTAGGTCATACACTTCAAAGTGCAGCCCTTGGTGCAGGTTTTGGAGCGGGAGGTGCGGCAGTTGGGAGTGTTGTTGGTTCTGGACTTGGTTCAATTGGGCGTGCGGTTGCAAGATCTGTTTTACCCTCTCATGTAAATGGTGTTCCAAAAGAAACATTAAGAGAAATTACTAAGCATTTAAGCAATGATACTGCTGAAGCGCTTGGGAAGTCTTTTCATAAGGCAGCAAGCCCTGATGATTATGTTGTAGATCACAGTCCTATCTTACAGGATCTTGTTTTTGAAATTTCAAGAAAAAATCCGGATGCTTCTCTTGATTTTATCCAAAGAGCCGGAGCGAGAGCGAAGGGAGGGGGAGAACGTATTCATCAGGCAGTCGATGAACATTTTGTTCCTCATCAAAATGTTGTAGGTTTAAAAGATGATCTTATTGCAAGTAAGAAAGCAGCAACAGAATCTCTTTATGGAATAGCAAAAAAGACACCGATAGGGGAAAAATATTATGGTGCTCTTAATGAATTAATGGAGCGCCCCTATTTCAAACAAGCTTATGATCAAGGGTTAGATGAGTTCACGAGTGGTGGGAACAAAGTCACCCCGTTTTCTTCTAAAAAGTTTAGTCTTCTCAAGGAAGAACCGAACATGGGGGTTCTCCATGAAACACAGCGTAAGCTTCGTTTTATGATAGATACAGCAAGAAACACGGGAGATGATAGTAAAGTTCGTACTTTAGTAGGCATCCGGAAAAAATTATTAGAGATTATGGATGATGTATCGTCTGAATATACGAAGGGACGGGCACTGTATCGTAAATATAGCTCACATGTAGATGCTATGCGTGAAGGAGAGAAAGTCCTTAGCAAGGAGATTAATAAAGATAAATTCAGTAAAATTTTGGGTGGATTATCAGAAGGCGAACAAGAATACTTAAAAAAAGGAGCAAGAGCAGAACTTCTCGAAAGTATGACGCAAACAACAGATCACGTTTCGAATGCGAAGCAAATTTTTGATACAGATGATCTTTATGAGAGGTTTGCAAAGACTTTTGGGTCCGATAAAGCTGCTGCTGTTAAGAAAGCTGTCGATAGAGAAGCGAATTATGCTGATCTTTATAACAGAATACCAAATCGTATAGCGGATAAAGAGATAGGTTTTTCGCATAATGTAAGTGTGCCAACGGGTAAATTTGATGCTGCTATGCAAGCAGGAAAAGCTACTCTGAAAGCGTCGTACATTCCCTTTAAAACAGCAGCTTTGAAAGAGCGTCAACGCATAGAAAAGGACGTCGTCAAGTTGTTAACAGGGGGAACAAAGTTTTCCAATGATGAAATCGTCAATATCCTTCAAAGAATGGTGCAGGCGCAACATAAAGGATATGTGACTAAAGAGTGGGTGAAACAAGTTTCTGCTGCTTTATTTGGAGGGGGAGGAAAAGCATTTGCGGGACAATTTAATATGCTGAGTACACCAAGTCAGAAGAGGGTATATAACTGATGACCCGCTATAGTCCTTCTATTGATCAAGCGATACGTCAATCAGCATCACGCTATGGCTTGCCAGAGAGTTATTTGTACCGTGTTGCGCAAGTGGAAAGTGGAGGCAATCCGAATGCAAGGAATCCCTACTCTTCTGCTGGTGGGTTGTATCAATTTATCGATAGCACCGCCAAACAATATGG
>NZ_JBHIMY010000041.1:0-4645 GCF_042194535.1 Bartonella sp. CR84HXZ
GCTCACCCTTTTAATCATGATTTCGGAGCCGCGTGAGATGGACGAAACAAGCCGTTAGGTTCTTTGTCAAGGACGCCTTTAGGCGCCATGTAATGGTTTCCTTGACACTAAGAACCAAGACTTGTTAGTCCTCTCATTAAACGCGGATCTGATGTCATGATTTTGGTGAGCGTTCCAGAGAGTTTGAGAGGCAGATAGCCTCTCATTAAAAAAGGATAAAGGATCTAATAAAATAATTGCTAAATAAAAATATCTTGTATATATCTTTTTTTGGAGGAAGAGGTTCTAAAAAGTTATCCCCGCTAGGATAAGTTGATCATTTATCTCTTTCTCTTTTTTTAAAATCAAAAATTTTTCTCATTTTCAACCTTCTTTACGCCTTTTAAAAATAAGGATTAATGGCACTAAAGATGAATAATTAAAATATTTATTTCGTATATAAATTATTATTTATGCAAATTTAAAAACTCCAATTACCTTATTTAAAAAACACTTTTTATGACATAATTAAATATTTTTTGCCTATTGTCCGGATTCTTTTTCCAAGTTAGCATAAGAAGACATCTCATTAAGAAAGGTTTTTCTGTGGAAGAAGAAGTAGTAGCAGAAATCTATACAAATGATAGTAAGCATGAAAAATATCAAGATAAACTAGAATATTTGTTCGATCAACAGCATAAATATATGCAAGAATTTAGTAATACATTGGAGGCAAAAAAATTACATGATGTGCGAAGTGATTTGTACAATTATCTTCGTGATATTGGACAAAATGGTGATATATCGTTACTCATCAGTAGTGAGCGCTCTTTAACAGAAAATGATTTTATCCGGTACGGTAACAGCAAAACGATGATAAAAAGTTTTAAGAATGCTTTAGCTTATATAGATGTCATTGAAAACCATATAGCTCTTGTTAGTGATCCTGTACAATACCAATTTATAAATAAAACACACAGCTTACCCAAAAACCGAAAAGGTGGATTGCCTTATGATGAGGGGCGTAAAGCAATGGTATGGCATTATAAATGGCTAGAAGATACAGGATTATACATTTCAACCTCAATTGAATTATCAATCAACGAAGCACGAAAAGATAATATGAAAGTAATTCAAAGACTTTACGAACAAATGCAAGCAAAAGCTATCGATATAGATTTTTCATAATATTGGATAGGTAATTTTCAAACTCACAATATTAGTATCGTACACTGAAAATATGCCATATTAGTATGCAATACGTTTTAATTTTTTATCTACTTTTTTCTTAAGTTCATAGTACCGAATGATAAAAATACGTAAATCAATCGCTCTAATTGTTGCAGTATAGCGTTCGTAGTAATCTATGTCATTTATATTTCGGCGACCATAATATCCAAAATCCCATATGACAATCAATCCGCAATCATACAAACGCGAGAGAATTGTACTAATACGACCTGGACTAAGAGAGCCAAAACTAATTTCTTGATTTGTTCTAAGAGTGATAGGAAATCCACCTTTTTTAAATTCTTTATCAGGTATTATTGCTAATAAGTTGGTAAGAATAACAGCTTCTGAATCAGAAATTAAATCAATCATGGGTAATTTAGAAGCTAATCTATATAGTCTATCGCGGCTTATTGTTTTATATTCAACATTCTCTGCTATTTTCTGATATTCTAGATGTTGTGCAGTTAACCGTCGCCCTATTATTTTCTTTGTTTTATCCATTTATTTTTTTCACTTCAATAAGATTTTTTATGCAAATTTTGACATTGTTAGATTTTTTAACGTTTTATTGAGTTCAAACTCAAACAAAGAGCTTTTTTCTTCGTTTAGCTTTATTTTCTGATTTTTTTCTAAGTTTAAACTATTTATTTCTTCTTGATCAGCTTGCTTCAGCAAAGCATAGAGTGACCGTTCTAGGTATAATTCTCCTCGAGTTTCTTTATCAATCATGCCGCGGAGATATCCCCCTGGTGATTTTACAAGTCCTCTAGCATATTTTTCAAAAATGATAGCAATAGCTAGAGCTGTTTTTTTAAGTCCCATAATTTTTGTAGCTTGTTCAGCGGCATGTTCTGAAACTTTAATCATTCTGTACATAGGATACATAGAATGTATCAAATCGCTTTCTGTTTGGAAACTACATTCAGAAAACAAGACGGCATTTGGTAAAGCCTTTTCTAGTATCTCCGGCTTAATTTGAGGCAATGTACTACCTTTTGAAGGAAGTGATGTTTCGGTTTTGCCTTTCTCTATTTTTTCAAAAGCCATTTTATCGTGACCGGAGGTCACATTAATGATTTGAGTGTGTTCAGATAACTCTGAACACTCATTTTTGTTACAATTACAATTATAGTTAGGGGTTGTATGTTCTATGTGTATGTCATTGGAGGCATATCTGTATGTCGTTTTTAATGTTTTTAGCTTAAAAAAACGCTGTAAAATCCATTCAAAAAGATGGGATGCCTTTTGTAATTTTTCAAAAGATGCTTTTGTTGGTCGACCAATAATATGAAGAATTTTTTGCATTCTAGAAAAAAGCAATGAGATAAACGGAGTTTCTTCCATTTCTGTATAACAGGTTTTAATTTGACGCAACAATCCTCTAAAATAATGCAAAGCTTCATTCTTTTTATCATAACATTCCAGAGCTTCGTCTGCTTTTTGCTTAAGTTCATGATATCGCGCAACAAGAATACGTAAATCAATACCGCAAGCTGTTACGATATCATCGCTATGGTTACGTATAGGATAGCGTTTAAAGTTACCAGAGTCGCGCATAACAATAAAACCACAATCATAGAGAGATGAAAGCAATCGACTAATGCGTCCTTCACTACGACTAATGTCATAACCAAGTTGTTGATTGCTTTTGAAAACAATAGGAACTCCTCCTTTTTCAAATGAATCTCTTGAAGCTGTATCCAGTAACTCAAGAAGAAGTTCGCCTTCTGGTTTTTTAACTAAACCAGTTTTTTTCATGTTTTTAGCCAATCCAATCAATTGACCACGGCTTACAGAACCAATCTCAGCAGTTTCTGCTAATTTTCTAAATTCTATATGATGTGCATTTATCTTTCTTCCAGATGTTTTCTTAACCATAATTTTTAAAACCTCTCTATTGGAGGCAAAAAAATGTTAAAAATACCCTTTTTCCACAAAATTTCTCTTGCAGAATGCATCACGATAAATTAAATTGGAAATTACTTGATAGTTTAATTTACCGTACAGGTATTTAGAAACCCTTCTGTTAACGCAGTTGGGTTTTTATTTTTTTGCCATTATATTTCCCTCTATTTGAAACGACTCATAGCTTGAAAAAAGCGTGTCAAGGTCAAAGCTATATTAAAAAAAAAAGATTTTCAATATGGTAAAGCTTTCAAACAACTGTTTTTTATGGCAATACGACCTAATACAACCTACAATAACAGCAAAGCGAAATAACATATAACCAAGGAAACACGCTATTATACAGCGCTGTAGAAAACAACCTATACGAGCAAATAAATTCTAAACACAATAATTTTTCTTTGCAAGAATTGTCCACTAAGGACTGTGTAGATTATGATTAACTTTTTTCTGATAAAGTTCGTAGTGGAATATTGCCTTGATTTTTCAGTAGCGCTTGAGAGAACGTTTTATCAATAATGGTCAATGGAATTATAGCTCCCGTGATCTCTTCGCCAATCTTCTGGTTGTTGAAATTTGCTCGACCATAAAACACTTTGTGCTTTTTAAGCAGGGTTTTCTATTGTCTTTTCTGGTACTTTAAAAAAATAATATTGCATAAGTTTTTCAGTATTTTGACTGAAATAAAAGTATTTAAAAATAATAATATAAATTAAGACAATATATTTAAACGATACTCTAAGATATTTTTAAAATATCATTTTGAATATTATTCAATGTTTGTTCATTAAATAATAAAAGATTAAATATTTTTAATTTTATAGTAGAAAAAATAGTTTTTTCATTTTATAGGGTAGATTAATATTTTAACTATTAATTTAATTTTCAACTTTAAAATAGCGAGGGGGTTTTTCATGAAAAACATGAATAATTCATTCAGTTGTGAACACATCTTACCAAAAACTACTCTACCCAACACACAAAAGAAATGGTTAACAGCAGCATTGATGCTGTTTATTGCCTTCATCGCACTGAGTGAACCAGCATTTGCCGCAGGCGGCTTCGGAAAAATTGAAAGTGCTCTTCAAAAAATAATTGAAGCTTTAACAGGACCAATTGCAAAATCAATCGCGACCATTGCGGTTGCTGGTATTGGGATTGCATGGATTGCTGGTTATGTTGAAATGCGTAAAGCTTTCTTTGTTTGTATTGGCATCGGCATTATCTTTGGTGCACCACAAATCGCAGCAATGTTTTCCAGTTAAACTCCAGCCTTTCAAAGCCATGAAAGAGCATGACAAGCTAACAGAAGATACGTTATTTCTTGCTTGCACGCGCCCTGCAATGATCGCAGGCGTGACGGTGGAAGCTATGGGATTAAATGCGATAGGAACGATGATATTGTTTATTGTGATAGGCAATATTTTTCTTGTAACTATTGGGATTGCCATGCATTTCATATTCAAGGAAATCCTAAAGCATGACCATAACAAATTTCGTATTCTTCTGACATGGCAAAAGACATCTA
>NZ_JBHIMY010000042.1:0-4644 GCF_042194535.1 Bartonella sp. CR84HXZ
AGTGATGATGATTATTTTCGTGATGAGTATGAGGATGTTGCGTAAATAAAATAGCAGGTGCGGGGGGCGCCTGCTTTCAGAGAGCAATGTAAAAACAAAGGTATTAAAATTTCCATTAAACTCAATAAAACATGGAACATAACTGAAATTATAGGTGTTGGAAATGCTCAATCATGATGATATCGAAAGTGTTGAATTTTGTTTTACTGTAAATGGTAAAAAAATAAAATTTGATAAAGAGACTAATGATAAATTAAAGGAAAATATAGATTGGGAGAAATTTTTATCGCAATTATTCGTTGATAAAGAATAATAAGCCCTCTGGGACAAATGCATGTATTTTATAGGGGATATAAAAATGCCAAAAATTTTTATTGTATATAATAATCATACTATTTTAGAACAAACTGAACGTATTCTTTTTAAGCTTGGATTGGAACCATACGTTCTGAAATTTGGTAGTGATGATTTAATTACTATTGAGGATTTTAAACAAGAAATTAGTATGCAAACTAATTCTCCAAAATTTGGTATTGTGTTACTTACTCCCGATGAGATTGGCTATGCAAAATCTGCTGATAAAAAAGACGCACAACCGCGCGCTAATCAAAATGTTATTTTTAAAATGGGTATGTTGTTTCCTATAATTTCTTGCAGAAATATTGCTATTTTAAAAAAACGAGATGTTGAAGTACCTTTAGATTATGAAGGGATTAATTATATTCCTTTTAATGAACACGTAAAAGAGACTCTCCCAAAACTTATTGAACTATTAAACACAGCCGGATTCAATTTAGATACAGTTAACTACTGAATTTTTTTCTTTGCATGAAGTATAAGCAAGATACGCACAGTGTCATTTGAAGCGTCATAAATTGCAATATCAGAAAAAACGATCATTTTTTATGAATGAAAATTGTATATTTAATTCCTATTTTTTCTATGCAATAATATATCAGTTTTAATCAAAAATAACCTTTTTACTGAAAATGCCAAAATTTTATGCTTATTTACGTGTTTCTCGTGATGGACAAGATACAGAAAATCAAAAATTTGGATTGTTAGAATACGCTAATAAAAATGGCTTTGCACCACTTCATATTGAAGAAGAAATTGCAAGTAGAGGAAAAGATTGGCGCAAGCGTAAGCTTGGTGTTTTAATTAAAAAAGCAGAACGAGGAGATGTATTATTAACTCCTGAATTTTCTCGTATAGCTGGTTCTTCTCTTGCTGTCCTAGAAATTCTCAAAGCAGCCAGTGAACGTGGTTTAATTGTGCATATAACGAAACAAAACCTTATCATGGATGGAAGTTTACAAAGCGATATCATTGCAAACGTATTGGGTATGGTATCACAAATTGAACGGCATTTAATTCAAACACGCACAAAAGAAGCCTTAAATGTTGCTCGTCAACGAGGAATAAAACTTGGCCGGCCAAAAGGAAGTAAAGCTACGCAATTAAAGCTGGACAATCATATTGATGAAATTCAAGCATTTATAAATGTTGGTTTATCACAGAGCCGTATTGCTAAGACATTAGGAGTTAGTGTGAACACCTTACGTTTATTTATTGAACGTAAAAACATCAAGCTTACAAAAACAAAGCCTATCATTACCATGCCAAGAACATTGGAAAATTAAGATAAACTGCGCCAAGTTGATAGTTCTTTTCCATGACGTGATGCATTGAAGTATGTTTATTATTTACGTACAAAATACGTACTAAATAAATAATATTTATTTAGTAAATAAGAAATATTTTAATACCTGTAATTACTATGTGTTCAACAAAAGGTGGTGTTTGAAAATCCATATCTATAGCTTATTCTTTTATAGGTATTAGCTCACTCATTAAGAAAGGAGTTTTACTGATTTCCCGTTTTTCTTTAACAGGTCGATTGCTAATTTATCAAACGAAACAAATATCTCGCCACCTAGCCAATTACCTTCATAAGCTATAATTCCATCAGCAAAATCACCACCAGCCTCTAGAATAGCAAGCCCTACTTCAACAGCTGGTCTATTCATTACTATATTACTGGTTGCTAGCAGATCGCGTAACATTCCAGCTACATCTTCTTTTGATAGTCTTGCACCTCGTCGAAGTATCCAAACAAGTTCGCATAGACAAGGTAGAGAAATAGCTATGAGAGAAGCTTCTCTTAAAATCTTACTTGCTACCTCCCCTTGCTTTTTATCATCTTGTAAAACAGCACGAGCCAGAACATTTGTATCTACAGAAATCTTCATTTTTTCCCAGCCCAACTAGAAGCTGTAATTTCGTTCATTTCTTCAATGGTTAGAGGTTTTTTTAGTTTTCCAGAAAATCGTCCAATAAAGCTCTCAATAGTGCTTGTAGGCTGTGACGCTTTTATACGAAGTTCACCACCTGGTAACTTATCAAAGTCAATCTTCTCACCTGGTTTAACACCAAGGTGCTGTAGTAAATCCCGCTTTAGCGTAATTTGTCCTTTTGCTGTAACTGTTAATGAAGACATAAAAAATTCCTCTTACTATATAATTATCTAATATACATAAAAGTAATGTAAAAATCAATTACTCACAAGAAACGGAATTGTGAAATAAACTCGTTTGCATACTGGAATGTGCACACCCGATTATACCTGATTTGAAATTAACAAGATATAAATATTTATTACGTATTTTGTATGTAAATAATAAATATTTACAAAATAAATAATTATTATTTATAATTTTAATAAATACGTAATAAATAAATGGTATTTATTTGGTGTTTATTCATTGAATAAGGAATATCTTAATGCCTGTAATTACTATGTGTTCAACAAAAGGTGGTGTTGGAAAATCCACAATGGCATTAGTATTAGCTAACGTTTTTGCTAAAGCCGGATCTAAGGTGAAATTAATTGATGCAGACCCAAATCAACCACTTGTGACATGGATGAAAAGATCTGTAGATACAATGCCCCAAAATATAGAAGTTTCTGGAAATGTTACAGAACAGAATATTGTTTCTTGCATTGATGATGCTGTAGAACAGTTTCCATTTGTTATTGTTGATCTTGAAGGTTCTGCTAATCTTGCGGCTTCTTTTGCTATAGGGAGAGCGGATTTAGTTTTGGTTCCTATGAGAAAAAAACAACTTGATGGAGATCAGATAGGAAAGATCATTGCTTTAATAAAACAACAGAGTCAGTTTTTTAAAAGAGAAATACCTTTTCGTATCGTATTTTCTATGACTAATACCTTAAACAGTCGCGAAGGACAGCATATAGAAAAAACGTTAGAAAAAGCTAACCTTCCTATTTTACCTGCTTCATTAACTGAAAGAGGAGCTTTTAGTGCTCTTTTTCAGATAGGGGGGTCTCTCTTTGATTTAGCATCTTCTGATGTGAATAATCCTCAAGCAGCACAAGAAAATGCAACGGTTTTTGCTAACGCTGTTGTGAAGGTATTGGATAATGAAAATTTATTAAAGGACAAAGTAGCATGACAAAAAGAGCTGAAATTGTATTACCGGATCTTCAAAATTTAAAACCGTTTACAAAAGCACAAAAAGTAGATGAACAAGAATTAGGTAAGATAGGTCAAAATAATGGTTTTACGACACGTCATAGTGTAGAAACAAAACGTGGTAGTGGACGTAGAAGACGTAGTTTAAAAACAGCACGATTAACACTTGCACTTGAACCAGAAGTAAGAGACAGTTTTTGGTCTTTAGCAGACGAACTTAATGAAGATGGTGGTGATTTTCTTAATCGTCTTATTGAAAATTACGTAAATAACAATTACACACAAAATAAACGATGATTATTTATTATTTACGTACAAAATACGTAATAAATATTTAAAATCTTCTTATGAAGAGAGAAGATAGCTGTATGTAATATAATTTAAAAAGCGTTCTTCTATTCGGAAACCAACCACAAAATTGCTTTCTGTTTTTTATGTTTTAGTTGCCTAAAACCTTTTAAAAGGACGTATTCTTCTTTAGAATGAAGTCCTTCATTATAAGGGTAAGAAATATTTCTTTTTTGTGAAATATCGGTATAAAAAAAGGAGATATGAACATCTAGTATGTTAGCGATTTCCTGCAAACGCCCAGCTCCTACACGATTTGAGCCGTTTTCATATTTTTGGATTTGTTGGAAGCTTACTCCTAATTTTTTTCCTAATTCTGTCTGAGAAATTCCCATGTACTTTCTTCTATAGCGAATTTTTTCTCCTACAGAAACGTCATTTAAATGTGGAGTTTTTTTTTGCACTTTAAATTCCCCCCCTACCGGGTGCGAGCGCCCTCGCATTAGTATTCCGGGAGTAATAAAGTACTGAGTTCGAGTCAGCTTTTTGCTTTTAGTGCTAAGAAGCACTTGGACATAACAAAAACTCCCGGAATTCCGGGTGACCACATAGTGGCTAATTTTTACTCTCGAACTTAGGGCTTTATTTCCCTTTTGATCGCTGCGTAGACGACCAAAATATTTCTTAAGTGATAAAACAATTTCAGGAGATTGGCAAATAAAAATAGTTTTTATTTATAAACTTTATTTTAAATGAGAGGCTATCCGCCTCTCAAACTCTCCGGAACGCTCACCAAAATCATGACATCAGACCCGCGTTTAATGAGAGGACTAACAAGTCTTGGTTCTTAGTGTCAAGG
>NZ_JBHIMY010000043.1:0-4207 GCF_042194535.1 Bartonella sp. CR84HXZ
AGATTTAAACTGGATTGGCGTCGTTGTGCCTCCAAAATACCCGCTTGTGTCACTTCCCTTGTGCCAATGAATTCGGGGGATAAACCCGTCACCTGATTAATTGCTTCCTTAGCTTCATTAAACAGCTGGAAAAACCCCGTTGGAAATTCTGCTACGGGTTTGGGTTGGATCTTTCCTTGTGCAAGGGCGCCATCTTCAGCAACTAGCAACGCATCAGCTCGCGCCCAATCTTGCATAGCCTGCCTGATGTCCTTAAACGCCCCTTCCTCGACAATAAGCCCCCCTTTGGATTGGCTATTAAGGATATACATCACTTGACTGAAATATTTATTCGCCCACCGTTGAGGATCTTTTGTAGGACGCACAACCCCATAAAATTGCCGTTCTATCTTGTCAAAATACCCCGTTATACACTCCCAACCCAATTGACCAGCTGGAACCATGGGTTGATCGGGGGATTCAAGCAGCTTTCTCCCTAAAAAAGCACGCCTTACAACCTTTTTATTGAAAGCTGCCCCTTGAATATTAGGCATCATGCATTGAAGCTGTTTAAATTCTTCCTCGCTATAATCACGAAGTTCTCCAGTGCTTAAATCGGGTGCTTTATAATATCGCTCGCTTTCAAACCAACGGCATTCAACAAGCGTGACCATCCGACGACCGTTTTCAACATCAATGCTCCCCTCATCGCTGTAATAATCAAGATCATTATGGTGAACACCTTCATGAGAGCTACCATCCCTTGCCCAATCTGCACTCAACTCTGTCCAATGAGATTTGGGAAACATCTGCTTAGCTACTTCTAACGGCTTGCGGTCTACATACCACAAACGTTGCGCATCGGTTAAATTCGGTTGCACCGCTGCACTATCCCAAACCATCTTTAACGGGTCTAAACGGGTAATTACCGGTTCACCATCGAGGCTGTTCTCATAATCAAGCCGTGTATCAGTCCACCCCATGCCACAGATAACCGCATCTTGGAAAGCATCACTATCAGCGTATTCGGCATGCGCCATGTCCCGAAACCATTCTGCCGCACCGGTAAGCAATTCACTAGGCAATGCCTTCCCTACTTGACGTGGAATAAACTGCACTTCGCGCTTGTTATTACGCTCTGACCCCACAACGGCATTGACCAATGGGGCAATACGATTAAAGGTCATAACGGGGCGGCGTTGCTTTTTTAACGCCGATAAATCTTCTTCATTCCATTGATCACCATTGTAAAAACCAAAATCCTCCCGCGCATGTTCACGCCATTTGTTCACATGCTCCACATCTTCTTTGTACCAGCTCACAAGCTTACGAAATAAGCCTTCTGTCGACAGATCTGATGCGTTACTTTCTTTGTCTAAATGCTCTTCATCATACATCATTCTGCCATCCATGACGTGCTCTCATATTCCGTTCTGCCGCTATAAGCTGGTCGCTTTTGTATTTCTTTTGGTGGTTTGTATGAAATGCACATCAGTCCAAACGCATCTGCCCCATGACTGGACCAATCGTGCTCTGCTCCCAAGCCAATATTGCGCTTCTCATCCCATTTCTCATGATACCAATTCAGTGCCTTACGTCCTGCTACCGTCGTCTTCTCATTAAACCAAACAGAAGGCAAAACACGGCGGACTGTTTCTATACGTATCTTAACAGCTCCTGCTCCCTGATTAGGGATAACTTTTGTTTGAAAGCCTGCCTGTTTAAGAGCGCTCTCAAAACTCACATTGTGCACACGGTCTCTCGTCGCACCGTCATGGGGGAGAACCATCAGTGCCTTCTCATAACCATTTTGACGTAACCAGCCTATATGCTCTGATAACGGCTGTCCCTGTGCTTCGTAATAATTAAGCACTCTAATTTCTCGCCCCACAAACTGTGCTATCCATATCGCTGTTGCATCTGCCTTGGCACCCGTGCCCCCAATATCCCAAAAAGCACGTATTTGCATTAAAGGGTCACGAGCAACACGCCCTATCCGCCCCTCTTGCTCAGCTGCCAACATTTCCTTTTGATAATAAGCACCCTGAACCGCTGTAAGATAAGCCCCCTCCCAAATATGCTTATAGGTCTCTGGACGGTTTCTCAGATCATCAAGTCGTGCTTCATTCAAGATCTTGGGAAACTTCGGATTGTCTGACCAGTTGATCTCAACACGCTTAATTGCCTCATTGTCTGAAAAGCGAAACCGCTTCTCAACGGGGGCATTCTCTCGCAACGGGTTCCATGTCACCCATAACTCTGCCCGCCACCCCTCTCCTTCTTCTCGCAAAGTCGGTATAAGCGTTTGCCAAGCCGTCTCTGTAACGGGCTCTGCCTCATCAACCCAACACAGCAAAATACGCCCCATGGATTTGATACTTGCAATATTCCGGTCAAGACCAGAAAACTGAAAGGCTATACGACCATCAATTGACTTAATCGAAGATTCCCCAACCTTGTAATAGTCCTTTAAAAAGTCATGCGCTTCAATGGCGCGTTTAATCTCCTCCAATGAACTTTCTGCTAGCGAGTTTTGAAACTGCCGTGCACAAAGGATAGTGCCCGATATCCCTTGCATACCAAATTGATAGCCTTTTAAAGCAGCCATCAAGGCAAATGATCTTGTTTTGCCTGAACCGCGTCCACCCCAAGCCGCTCGTACCAAAGCATCCCCTGCAAAAATAGGAATGAGTTTTGGTACAATACTAATCTGTCGTGTTGTCATTGACCAAAGGCGCGATTTCTACACGCGTTATCACCTTAATGGCTCCCCCATCTTCACCTGTTACCTGTAAAGGCAACACCTTACCAAGCAACGCTAAATAAGCAGCGGGGCATTCCATAGCCTGCTTTTCCAGATAAGAGATCAAACCATCCTTGCCAATTTTATTCCCAGCATTCTCAGCAGCCTTAACCACTGCTTCTTTTAAAATGCGCGTCATCTTATTCGGAACGCCTTTGACACGCCCTTGACCTGCCTTTGGTGGTATACGCTTTTTAATGGGTTGTGGAGCCTGCTGTGTATTTTCTGATGTCATAAAATACGCCCTCCAGATAATAAAAAACCCCGCATTTGCGGGGATTTTGAACTGTACATTTCCCTCTCTAGACACAATAAGCCTAAGTACAGTAAGGTCATTAAATACGATTTGCTACACTTTGTCAACATAAAAATAACACATATTGATAATTTCAAAAGGAATCAGTTAAACAGATAAAGTGCATATTAAGGTAGACATATTAAGGTAGAAATGATGTTTATAAAAAAATCTTTATTTAGAAGCGTATTAATTATCGCACTTTTTACAACCTATCTTATATTCCCTTCAAACGGATACGCTGATGATAATTTAGATGAATTCTGCTGTTCAAAAGAAGTAGTAAGACTAGAGAGAGCACGCAGTGATTATCTGTATAAAAATTACAATTGGTGGGAACAAAGGTGTTACAACGCTCAATGGATACACGATAAATACGTAGAAAAAACTTTGTCACTACCAGCACGACTAGCTAAGCAACATATAAAAACTATAGAGCAATGGCGTCGTCTAGTCATAAACCGAAATAGTGTATCGCGTGCCGTGATAAGCAATATGCAATTCGAAATAGAGCAAATGCAGCATTTAGATAGAGCAAAACGAAATAAGCAACATGAAAAGGTATCACAACTCCTCGATATCATTACCGATGTTCGAAAGACTATTGCTACACAAAAAGAAAAAGTTAAAAGGCTAGATCATGAAATTGAAATAGTAAATGATATGCTTATTTATTTTTATGAATAATTGCATACTTATGAAAAGTACTTATGAAGCACATTAAGAGCAACACGTAATGAATTCACAAGGTGTGGTAGCATTTGATCTTCTATAACGAGATACTGTAACGCTGCATAAAGGTTATATTGTCTATAGAGGCATTGGGCTTCTTTTAGTGCCTCTTGCGTGTTTATAAACTGCTCTGTTGCAAATTCTACCCATTTATCTCTTGCCTTATCATCAGATGATGACGGCATTTCGTCATAAATCGCATTAGGCAAGCCCTTTGCGCAAAGATAATTATTTCTTATCTGTAAATACTGTTGGGCGGCGTCGTATTGCTCTTGTGTTATTACACCTTGCAAACAAAGTCGCCCTATGTAAGACCCAGAAAGTGGATTTTTTGCCTCTTGTAGCGTTAAACCGAAGCGCTTTGCACGCATTTCTATTGCCAATTTATCAACGGCTTC
>NZ_JBHIMY010000044.1:0-4198 GCF_042194535.1 Bartonella sp. CR84HXZ
AATATTGCCGGCGCCTTGCATGAGCTTGGTTCTTCCAAGAATATTCTCAGCATTGTCTCGTCGATGTTGACAGCAGGTTTAACCAGCCAAATAACGGAAATGGCAGGTGTTGGACAATCTTTGCCAAAAACCGCTCCTTTTGTCGATCGCATTGCCCTTGAAGCGAAAAAGAACCTGATCAAAGCCGCCATTGGCACGAGCGTTCAAACGGCTCTTGAAGGCGGCTCTCTTGACAAGAACTTTTTTAACAATCTGCGCATCGCCCTGTCTGATATGGTTGGCAAATCGTTGGCGGAAGAAATCGGCACCGCCAAGGCAGAAGGCAAAATAGACACGGTCACACAAATC
Source organism: Bartonella sp. CR84HXZ (assembly GCF_042194535.1). Lineage (NCBI taxonomy): Bacteria > Pseudomonadati > Pseudomonadota > Alphaproteobacteria > Hyphomicrobiales > Bartonellaceae > Bartonella > Bartonella sp. CR84HXZ. The sequence goes on from NZ_JBHIMY010000044.1 coordinate 349, forward strand.
GTTGCCCATGCTGGTCTTGGCTGTTTAAAAGGCGCGGTTGCGAGCGGCGCTTGCTCTGCCGGTGCTGTGGGCGGGGCTGTGGGTGAAGCCACAGCCATGCTCCAGTTTCAATTGTGGGTGCAAGGCATTGTGAAAGAGGAAATGGGGGATCTTAATGGTCGCACCCCAACTCCGGAAGAGGAAGCGCGTATAAACGCAAAGATTGATGCGCAGTTTGCTGACTTTAGAGACCACACCATTGATGTTGCACGGGCTGCTGGGGGCGTTGCCGCTGCCATTGTCGGTGGCAATGTTGATGCCGGCGCCGATGCCGCAGGTAATGCCGCTGCAAATAACTACCTCAGCAGTGCGCAACAAGCTCAGATGGAGAAAGAATTAAAGGAGTGTCCTGACCTTTTATGTGAAGCAGCAGTGTCTGCGAAGTGGTCTGCGATTAGTACAGGGCAAGATATAAGCTTTGGGGCTGGTATAGTAGCTGGTGTACCGGCTGAAATATACGATACGGTTGATGGTTTTTTCCAAATAGCCAAACATCCCGAAGAGACTTTGAAAGCGCTCAAAGATTTTTTCAGCAGTGGTGAGATTTTGGCGACAATTGGTCGGACCCTTGGACAGTCCTATGTAGATCGCATTAATAAAATGGAGGAGGAATATGAGCGAGCCGGTGCTGGTGGATCCTTTAAAGCTGGACTTGAATTTGGAAAATTATTGACTGAAACAGCATCCCTAATGACAGGAGTTGCTGGAGCAGCCAAGGGAGCCATAAAGCTTGGCGAAAAGGCTTGGATTAAATTCATTGCTAGGAAAGATTTTGCCCAATTCGCTTCCAAGAAAAATCTTGCAGAACTTGCAGCTCAAGGAGATCCTGACAAACTAGCTGCTAGGAAAGAACTAACTAAACTCGCTGCTAAAGAAAAAAAGCTTTGGTTAAAAAAGAAACCCACTAAATTTACCGATAGCAAATTTGGACAGACCTACACAGTTTATCGGAGAGACGATTTGTTTGATCCTAACAGAATTTCTTACTGGATGGTAAAAGGGGAAAAAGTGTGGGGCACTAATATTGATAGAATGAAAGCAAGAAGAGCACCTATAGGATATGATGGTAAGTCTGTTGAGTTGCATCACCTAAATCAAACCCCTGATGGACCCTTAGCAGAAATGAGCCATGAATTTCATAAAAAATATACTTCTGTTATTCATGCTAATCCAAAAACACATCAATCGCTCATAGAGAGAAAAAAGTTTGATAAGCAGAGAGAGGAATATTGGTATAAACTTGCTAATGGGTATGGAGAACAAAAAAACAGTAATTTAGGAGGAATAATCGATATGAAATGGGGCATTATAGGTCTAGATTTTAACAGATGGGGACAGGAGCACCGGCAGTAATGCTCTACGATTGATGAAAAGAGAAAAAACAGAGACTTATAAAATAATTTATGGAGAATAATTGATGAAAACCTATACCTTAGATGATGTTGCAGTCTTAATTGATAAGGTTAATAAATATGATGATGATATTATCAATTTTGGTACTGAAAAAAATGCGGTTGATGATCTTGTGATTGAAAAGGCAGAGAAAGCTTTGGATTTAAAATTCACATCGTCTTACAAAGTTTTTTTAAAAAAATATGTAGGAGGGGAAATTGGTGGTGAAGAAATTTATAGCCTTTATGGAGATTGTGGGGAAGGTATTCCTGCTGGTGATATTGTTTACCAAAACTTACTCGATAGAAAAGATGGTTTTGCGACACCAGAACAGCTCGTTGTGAGTTATGATCTTGATGAAACCTTTTATTTTGATTATACGCAGTTTCGGGATGGAGAATGCCCACTTTATGTCAGGCTTCCATCTGAAGATTGCGAATATTACGCCAGTAATTTTTATGAATTCCTTTGTAAAAGAATTAAAGTACACGCGGGAGAAGAGATACCTGATGGTGACCAACCGATTGAAAAGATTGAGAACACTCCCACTCCGCAACCCGTACCTTTTTACAAGAGTTTTTGGAAAAAACTATGGAAGAGGTGAAATTGATAGAGGAAATATGGAGCGTTTATAACGCAAGTTTTGAGGATCATCTATGAAAACCTATACCTTAGATGATGTTGCAGTATTAATTGATAAAGTGAATAAATATGATGATGAGATTATCAATTTGGGTACTGCAGAAAATGCAGTTGATGATCTACTGATTGAAAAGGCGGAGAAAGCTCTCGGTTTACAATTTACATCTTCTTATAAGAGTTTTTTAAAAAATTATAAAGGAGGAGAAATTGGAGGTTATGAAATCTGTAGCGTTTATAGGGATTGTGGAATAGGTATTGCTGCTGGTGATATTGTTTTCCGCAACTTAAATAATAGAAAAAGGGGTTTTGCGACACCAGAACAGCTTATCGTAAGTAGAACAGATTTTGGTGAGACTTTTTACTTTGATTATACGCAGTTTCGGGATGGTGAATGCCCACTTTATGTCATGCTTCCATCTGAAGATTGCGAATATTACGCTAGCAATTTTTATGAATTCCTTTGTAAAAGAATTAAAGAAAGCGCGGGAGAAGAGATACCTGATGGTGATCAACCGATTGAAAAGATTGAGCACACCCCCACTCCGCAACCTATCCCTTTTTACAAGAGTTTTTGGAAAAAACTATGGAAGAGGTGAAATTGATAGAGGAAATATGGAGCGTTTATAACGCACGTTTTGAGGTTTATTTATGAAAACTTATACTTTAGATGATGTTGCACAATTAGTTGATAAATATAGTGATATTATTAATTTTGGTTCTGCAGAGGATGCTCCTGATGATGTATGGATAAAGAGAGCTGAAGAAACTCTAGGTTTGCAATTCACATCTTCTTACAAGAGTTTTTTAAAAAATTACGGAGGAGGAGAAATTGGTTGCGAGGAAATTTTTAGCATTTATGGTGTAGACTTTGAAACTGTTTATGGTGGTGACATTGTCTATAATCGCTTAACAGAAATGAAAAATGGTTTAGCAAAATCACAGCAGCTTGTTGTCAGTAGAACTGATTTTGGTGAGACATTTTACTTTGATTACTCTCAGTTTCAGGATGGTGAATGTCCGCTCTATTTTGAGGTAATATCTGGAGATCCCCTTTATTATGCAAGTAATTTTTATGAATTTCTCTGTAAAAGAATTAAGGACCATGCAGGGGAAGATTCATGAAAACCTATACCTTAGCTGATGTTGCAGAGTTGGTTGAGAAATATAGTGATATTGTTGATTTTGGCACTGCAGAGGATGCACCTGATGATATATTGATTGAAAAGGCTGAGAGAACTCTTGGTTTACAATTCACATCCTCCTACAAAAGTTTTTTAAAAAATTATGGAGGAGGAGAAATTGGAGGTTATGAAATTTTTAGCATTTATAACGCAAGTTTTGAAGATAATCCTGCTGGTGATATTGTTTATTATCACTTAACAGATATAAAAAATGGTTTAGCAAAACCACAGCAGCTTGTTGTCAATAGAACAGATTTTGGTGAGACATTTTACTTTGATTATACTCAGTTTCAGGATGGTGAATGCCCACTTTACGTCGAGATTCCATCTGGAGCGTCACATTATTATGCAAGTAATTTTTATGAATTTCTCTGTAAAAGAATTATGGAACATGCTGGGGGGTAATGACGATTCAAACCAAAGACGCAACAGAGATTTTAAAAAAAGTTGGTTGGGAGCCCCATCGCGATGAAATGGGTGATATGTTTGCTTATTATCACCTCCCCGATCGCATAGTGTGTATTCATTATGGTGTCATAGATTATGGACGGGATAGCGGAAGATTGTGGGTTTCTGTCAGTCTTACTACTGCTGCT
>NZ_JBHIMY010000045.1:0-4052 GCF_042194535.1 Bartonella sp. CR84HXZ
CCTGGAAGAAGTTCGCTTTGAGCGTGCGCTGAACTCAAACGGTTGATCTGATCAAGCCCCTGTTCAATATCGCGCATATTCAGAACATGACCTTGAAGCCCAGGAAAAGCACTCCATACAACATTGTTATAACGAGATGCCGGTGAACCATTATAGTAAATCTCTGAAAGTTTCCCCTCAATGACAACAAATTTGAGCGTCTTGCTGTTTTTGATATCTTGATCAGGAATGTAAAAACGCGCCGTCACATAGCCTTGATCCAAATAAACTTTGGTTAACTGCTTGATTAAGAGCTGAATATCAGAAAGCCCAATACATCTTCCAACATAAGGCTCTGTTACGGTTGATATAGAGCGCTTTTTGACATGATGCACTCCCTCAACAACAATAGCATGAATTGGAAAACATTGCTTCCCACCCAAAAGCGTTTCTGGATTTTGCTCTGAAGGCGTCTTTATCCTTTTAGGCGTTAAAGACCGCAATTTCTCAATTCTTTCTAATTGCTGCTTTTCTGAATACCTGCGAGAAAAATTATCTGTTGGGGAATGAAAAATAGCTGAGGAGCGCGCATAAACACTTACACCTGTAAACAAGCCAAAGAAAACAACAATGGCACGAAAAATTCTCAAAAGAGAACTTTGGCGTAAAAATACACAAAACAATACAGATTGCCCCCGCTTTGCACTATTCATGAAGCATTCTTCAAAAGAACTTCATGGAACCTCTAACAAGACCAGTCAAAACAGCCACTGCCCTATGATGCTTTTAACAAAAGCACACGCCTTTGTGACCAAAAAAGTGACACCCAAAAACTGCTCTATTTTAACTGCTGAAGATTTCTCCCCCACATTTATGTAGAAAGACCTCTAAACAAAACTGTTTAGCCCGTCAATGGTTAATACATCAATATCCCCATAAATATAAAGGATAAATTTGCTCAACCATATCCCCTTGCATTCATAGAGTGAATCTCCAAAGAACGCCTTATCTATGAGTTTTGAATGGTTTTGAAGGTTTGAGAAACCTTCAAAACCTATAAGCAAAATTCGCAATAAAATTCTTCAAAATACTCATTCTGATATTTTAAAGCACATAGTGCATTTGTCTTTTTTTCATAAAACGAATAGCAGATTTCACTATTTTGCTGATCTTATCCCATGTCATGGGCTGTGGATAAGTACCTTTAAAAAACTTTTGAAAAAAATATCGGCTTTTTAGCGCTTTTTTCCCATTTCTATAGATATTTGTTTTAAGTGCATTTAATTGAATTCGTTTTGATTCTTTTGAAGAGAATTAAACCCCTCATACGAAAACGGAGCTCTGTTGTAACAGGGCGTGAACTCAGTCATTTGTACGTGAGTTATGAAACTGTAGAATCTTATTCCGTGCCTTTAAAAGGGTAATCCAAAATTAACGGACATCTCTAATCCCGAAAAGTTTTATTATGTGACTGAAATGAAATTCGCTGGGAATAGTAAGGAAAAGGATAAATCGACTGTTTTTTATAACAGCAATATCACAATAACAGATATCCCTCTTGAAGCTTATGAGTATATCGTCAATGGCAAGCCCGCTCTTGAATGGGTTATGGGGCGTCAATGTGTAAAGACAGATAAAAAGAGTGGCATTGTAAATGATGCCAATCGTTATGCTGTTGAAACCATTGGCAACCCTGCTTATCCTCTAGAGTTGTTTCAAAGGGTTATTACTGTAAGTTTAGAAACAATGAAAATTGTTAAGAACTTACCAAAATTAGAAATTAGAGAAACTGAATAACTTATAAAGCATACTTATATGATAGGCATGTTAACCTCACAAGGGGTATAGAGTATAGCTATAATCTATACCTCTCTTGTTAAGTTGATTAGATACAATCTTTAAAAAGAGTGCTTATATGCGTTATTCTAAAAAGAAATCATTTGCACTTTTAGATACTCTTATTTGGATTGCCTTTAAAAGATTATACCGTAATCTAAAATGATAGCTTTATTGTTATAAGAAGCTTTGTTTAAAGAGGGTTATGTATATTCATTTCCTTATATTACTTATAGGTTTTGAATGTTTCTAAAACCCCCAAAACCCCTACAAAACGTATGTTATTGATTGAATTTAAAGGTTGTATTATTGATATAGGTTGTTTTTTTGAAAAATTGATAAAACTTAACTTATTGAAATATAATGATTTTAATTTTCTCTCATTTAAAAAAAATGATATAAGTTCTAAAAAGAACTGACAAGACTGACAAAAGTTTATTAAAAGGGATTTTGCTAATCCTTATAATAATCAATCTCTCTTTAGATATTTTCATAACAGTCTATAAATCACAATTATCCTATTTATCATTTCTCTTATGAAACTGAAAAATGATGCCATGGCTATAAAGAACATAACAGCTATAGAGAATGCAAAAATGCAAATGAAAGCATTTGTTATAAGAGCGCGGTGCTATTAAGGTCGTTTAAATTAAAGACCCTTATAAACAAAATTCACAAAAAATTTAAAATTCATTTAGTAACAAAATTGATAGGTTATAAAGATAAAAATACGCATTATGAGAGTTTTTCTAAATATTATAAATGTATAGATTCAGAAAATAACGCAATCGTTTCATAAAACCTATAATATAGCTTTAAAAGCACATAAATATAAAAGAAGCAATTAATAATCATAAGATATTATCTATACACAACGTATTTAAAAAAATAATAAAAAATATCAAAAAAGATAAAATGTTATTTGACAATAAATACGTATTTTGCTATATAAATAATCAAGTGCTTAACAACACTAAACAGTAAGCGAATAGGTTGCGATAAACCTAATCCTATTAAAAACTGACTATCTTTTATGCTTTTGTTAGCATATATAGTGATTTTGTCGGGTGTAGTTACGCTATACAATACCCTTTTATGGGAAAAGCGTAACAACGGACTACATGCCGTGTTTTGAGCGCCCGGCATCCTTATAGGGTGTTAATTCAAAATTATAAACATGTAGGATTTAATTATGACAACTATATCAAACAACACCCCCGTTATCTCTAATATTGCAAATGAAACCGCGCCTGTTAATCAACAAGAGTCTGCAAAAAAATACGAATTTACAGGTGAAACAATAGAGGTTGATGATTATACATTCGGGCTTTAAGGGATTTTGCTAATATAAAAGCTGGTGATCTAGGCGGCTTTATACATAAGGTTGCAAATTTAGCTCATAATGGTGATTGTTGGGTCGGTGGCAATGCCATGGTTTATGGGGATGCTCGTGTTTACGATAATGCCCATGTATATGACAATGCAAAAATTACTTGTTCTGCAAAAATTTATGAAAATGCAAGGGTCTATGGCAATGCTAGCGTGCATATTAGAGCTGAGGTTTATGGCAATGCGTAAGTATATAAGAACGCATTGGTTTATGGTGATATTTTTTGACATGCTAAAGTGTATGGAAATGCAAAAATTTATGACACTATTTATGGCAAGTTTCTTGATAAAACTAGAATTTATGGCAATGCTGAGGTTTATGATAAAGCACGTGTTTTAGGAAGCTCTCAAGTTTATGACAATGCGCATGTGTGTGAAAATGCTATAGTTTTTGATAATGCTAGGGTTTGCGATAATGCCCATGTTTGTGGCGCTGCTATGGTCAATAGAGAAGCCAAGGTTTATGGGAATGCTATTGTGACTGGTTATGCCCATGTTTATGATAGGGGCTGTGTTTGTGACAATGCTAAGGTTTATGGCAAGGTTTATGGTGGCGCTCGGATTTCCAATAATGCTTTAATTTCTGAGAATGCTGAGGTTTATGATGATGCTCGCATTTATGACAATGCTAAAATTTATGGCAAGGTCTATGGTGATGCTCATGTCTATGGCAATATTTATGGTAATGCTCATGTGAATGGTAGTGCCCGCATTCTTGCTGATGCTCATATTTATGACCATGCGCATGTTTCTTATGATGCTACGGTTTTCAGTTATGCACGCGTTTATGGTCATGCCAAGGTTTCTGGCTTGGCTTGTATTTATAGCCATGCAAAAATTTATAATTA
>NZ_JBHIMY010000046.1:0-3979 GCF_042194535.1 Bartonella sp. CR84HXZ
CGATGTTGACGGCAAACAAGCAGCATTTGTTTCCATTCTCGTTCACGCTACCCCCGCAGAAAACATAGCGGTTGGCAAGCTTTGGTTGGAGCTTGATGAACTGAATGGCGGTGTCGAGATACTCAAAACGCCCATTAATATTCCTTTGCGTGCCGATGTTCGCGAACAATTCAAGATTTTATTGAGGTTTTAAGATGAAGCATGAAAGTGGTTTACCCTTTGCAATTGACAGATCTCGCGGCAAAGAGGAACAACAAAGCGTTGTCTTTTATGGCACGCGTCCCTTTATTCAAAGTGGTGAACTGAATGAGGTTCAAACCATCATCAGGGGGCGTCATGACCGTTTGGGGCGCCTTGTGGCACAAGAAGGAGACCGTGTTGAACGGGCTGATGCTTTTGTCAACAAAGAGACAAGGACCGTAACGTTAACGGATGGCAAGATTTATATCGCAGGCGATATTTTCCCCGTAGCACCCGCTGTACTCAACAATGTTGCCATGATTGGGCGCTTGGAAATTGGTGTGAAGCTACAAAAAAATGGGTGACATATGAGGATGATCCAGAGCTGTTGGGGCAAGTCCCTGGCACTTTGGCAGAAGGAGAGCCCGGTGCCGCCCGCGAAACAGCAAAGCTTGTTTGGGCACTGAAAGAGGATGCGCAAAGTGGCACTTTCTTTCCCGTTTATATCTTACAAGATGGTGTTCTGATTGATCAAAAATCCCCATCACTGCTTGAACCCGCCATGCAAGCTATTGCGACGTACGACCGTGCCCATGGGCATTATATCGTGAGTGGTTGCCGTGTGAGCGCATTAGGACCAAACAACGGTTGCCAAGTGTTTAGTATTCAAGAAGGAGAAGCCAATATCAATGGCTTTAAACGCAAACGCCTTGCTGCTTTGCGTCATGAAGAGCCAGAGGGTTTTTCGACAAGCGTTGTTCCAAGCGAAACGCATATTTTTGCACCCCAAAAAGGGAAAACAAGTTTTACCTTTAAACCCTATTATTTTCCTATTGCCGATATTCAGTCTCTTTTGTTGACAAAAGAAAAAACCGTTAACGTCACCCGTGGTGCAGTTGCCGCTGGGCGTGATGGTGTTCCTGATAAAAGCATCACCTCTTTTATCAAAATCGTTCAAGGAAGCAAGGAATTTAAAGAAGGCACAGATTTTAAAAAAACCGGAGACACCATTGATTGGGCACCCTTAGGAGACGAACCTTTACCGGGCAGCAGCTATAAGGTGACTTATCGCACCCGCGCAAAAATCACGGCTGATAAAGTAACAGAGCAGGAAATCACAGTCTCAGGTGGGGCGCAAGGTGGTGATATTATCGTCAGTTACACTTACAAATTACCCCGCATTGACCGTATAGGTCTCAACACAGGGGGCAATGTGGTTTACATCAAAGGCATTTCATCAGACCAACCTATGGCACCCAGTGTCCCTGATGATGTGTTGTCCCTTGCAACGATCACCAACAATTGGCTTGAAACGCCGGTTGTGGTCAATGATGGAACGCGTGTTGCCCCCTATGATGAGATGTGGCGCTATTTTCAACGGGTGCTTTCGCTTGACCGTCTCATGCAGTTAGAGCGTATTAAAAGCAATGTGGACTCTAAAGAACCTGTCGCCAAAAAAGGCATGTTCGCTGACCCTTTTCTAGATGACTCTTACAGAGATGAAGGCTTTCAACAAACGGGGGCTGTAGGCAACGGCATTTTGCAGCTTGCTATTGACCCAACATTCTATACTGCTCCTTTAAAAGCGCCTGTCACGCTTGACTGGACAAATGAAGTGATCATTGCGCAAGAGTTGACAACGGCTTGCGAAAAAATCAACCCCTATCAAAATTTTGCACCCCTGCCTGGTACAGTAACCCTTGACCCCGCGACAGACTTTTGGCACGAACAGCGCACCGATTGGCTCTCAAGCGTGACCAATCAACTGAACATGGGATGGAACCGTGGGAGAAGCATTCGTAAAACAGAAATCAGTGATGATTTGGTGAGTGCAACCCAAGAGAAAATCGATTTTTTGAGACAAATTACCCTTTCCTTCAAAATTGAAGGTCTTGGCAAGTGGGAACAATTAGAAAGCCTCACTTTTGATGGTGTGAATGTCTTACCGAATTATCCCCTTTTTGCCGATTCTTATGGCGCCATTGAGGGCACTTTTAAGATTCCTAAAAATATCACTGCTGGCACAAAAAATGTTGTGGCACGGGGGAAAGGTGGAACAATTGCAACGGGGCTTTTTACCGGTCAAGGTGTGATTGATGTGAAAGTCATGCGGCGCACCACAACGGTGAAGATATGGACGCAAGTGGACCCACAAGCGCAAGTTTTTACCCCCGATGAAACACGGCAAATCACCGGTATTGACTTTCATCTTTGCAAAATCGGTAATGAGAACCATGATTTGGTGATTGATTTGGTCACCACTGAAAATGGCTATCCGACCGCCGATATTCAAGCGCAAAGCTTTTATTCTATGAAGGGCGCAAAGCTAGGTTGGGCAGAGGCACGCTATGATGTACCACTCCTTGTGATGGATGACCGCTTAACAGCTTTTGTCATTAAAACCGATGATGCTGATCATTCTGTCTCTTTAGCAAAGCTTGGGGATTTTGATGCAGAATACCAGAGATACGTCTCGAGCCACCCTTATGTAACGGGACCACGCTTTTCTTCAGTTAACGCACAAAGCTGGACCGCCCATCAAGATGAGGCTTTAACCTTTCGTGTGTTGGCAGCCCGCTACACACAAACAGAAAAAACCATTGATCTTGGCACTTTTGATCTTGTTGATTGTTCTGATTTGCAAATACGCGCAGCCATTGAATTGCCTTCAAGCGATTGTTCTGTCATCTTTGAAATTGAACGAAACAATGGCACGGTTTATCAACTCCTTCCCTTTCAATTGCTAAGCCTTACTGAATATATCAGTGAAAAGGTAAAGCTTCGCGCCATTCTCAAAGGCACCGAAAAGCTTTCACCCGTCTTGTTTGCTCCTGTTCAATTGATTGCAGGAAAGATCCATAAGGAAGCCACTTATGTCACCCGTGCTTTTTCCTTTGGAGAAAAGGCAAGGCTGACCAGTTATATCAAAACCTTTTTACCGGGCGGTGCAACCTTTACACTCGAGATGCAACTGGATGATGGTGCTTTCACCCCTTTGAAACTCGACGAAACAGAGCAACTCGCTGAACCGCTTTGGACAGAGCGCAAATTTGTAAGCAGCGACAAAACAGCCAAACAAGCGCGCTTGAAACTCACGCTTACCGGTGGACCGGCGGCACGGTCAATGGTGAGCGATTTTGGCGCCGGCATATTGTGATGGGAGAACAGAGATGACAAAAACCAAAAAACTCGACATGGAATTGCCGAAAGAAGGACGCTTTATCAGTTCTGAATTCCCAATCTTGCGGGAAAACTTAACCAAAATTGATCAAGCTCTTTTGGCTGTTGAGGAAAAGGTAGACGAAAAGGCACCTTTACAGCACACGCATAGCATAAGTGATGTTGCAGATCTTGAAGCAGCTCTCAAAGGCAAAATGGCAGCGGATAAAACTTTCTCATTTGCTGATTTAAGCGATATCGAAGGCGCAAAAGATGCCGCAAATAATTATGTTCTCTATAAATCAAGCAATAATAACTTCACCTTTGGCAGTGCTGTATCTTTGCTTGGCTCTCATCAACATAAGATTGAAGATATTGTGGGGCTCGATAAATTTAGAGTCAAGCTTAATGAAGATCTCACAAGCTATGGGCGCCTAGCAAGCCCAAATGAATGGCAAAGTTATAATAAATTTACCAGTAAAGTTACTATAAATGGTGGTTTAGAACTGTTGGGTAATTCGTCGTTTAATCTCACCCATAATGGTGAAGTGGTCACAAGTTTAAGTGCAACGGGAAGCATGTTGAAAGGACCGCTGAAAGTGGATGGTGACCTTATTTATACCAAATCACAAGTGGATGC
>NZ_JBHIMY010000047.1:0-3945 GCF_042194535.1 Bartonella sp. CR84HXZ
TTGTAAATGTTGTATTTTCTCTTCATTTTCTGCTAGCTGTCCTTCCATCAACGCTTTTTGTGACGCTATTAACTCATTTTTTTCAGCTAGCTCTTTTCTAAGCCTTCGCACTCTTTTAGAAGAGTCATGAACAGCATAAAACGAAATCACATTCGCAATTAAGGAAATAACAATTGCTACTAAACTCATCTTTCTCTCCTCACTTACCCTTCTTCTTACTCTTTTTACTCTTATGAGGCGGCGCTTTTACTGCTTCATCACGCGGCTTAAGCTTTTGTGTTAGTCTTTCAACTTCCTCGTCGCGTGATTGAACATCTGCTTTTAGTGCCTGTATCTTTTCACTTTTCCGTTTAAACTCTTCTCGGTACGCATCTATCTTTTGCTTAAGTTCTTCAATTTCCTCGTCACGTTCTTCAATTAGCTTGTCGCATTGTTCAAGATCCGCATCACATTGATCAATTGTCTGCTTGCTTTCCTTTAAATACCTAAACTCATTCTCTCTCATTTCTTTCTTAAGATCTTGAACCTGCTCTTTAAGTGCTTTAACTTGGTTGCGATAATGCAATGCAATACGAAACATCACTCCGCTTAAGAGCAAAACTGAAACCACTGCTATCCATAAAATTTCATTCGAACTCATCTTTATCTCCTTTAATTTTTATGAGGGCGGTCATCATGACCAATCTGTTGTGCTTCGCATTCCATTAAAAAAAGAATGCAACAAGCCGCATGTGCCAAGTGTGATAAATCACTCTCAGCATCCTTATGCTCTCCACCAAACCATGCTAATAAATGACGTAAAGCAGCACCGTGTAACCTGCTCCAGTGCATGCCATTACGCCAATTGTTTGCTCCGTACTTCTTTGCCCCAAACTCTAAAACTTTACCGATTTCAAGCAGTGCCAACGGCGGTATAAGCTCTATACGAGGCTTACCAGCATCATCCTTATGCGCTTCGTTTGTGCTATATGAAACGTGTTTACGTATGTAAACTTCGTCGTTATCGCTAACCTCTCCATAGCCACAAACCTTGGTATATCCACAAACCTTGGCATTTCCGTAAACACGAGCATTTTCACAAACCTTAGCATTCCCATACACATGCGCATTGCCATAAACCGAAGCATCATTACTAACACAGACATAGCCACAAACCTTGGCATTGCCATAAACACGGGCATGGTCACTAACATGCGCATGCCCACTAACACGAGCATTTTCATAAACTCTAGCTCTGCCATAAATATGGGCATTGCCATAAACATAGCTATCTCCATAAATAAAAGCATCTATACCAACACGGGCATTGCCATAAACACGGGCGTTTCCATAAACGTTGGCTCCATTAAAAACCCATGCATTTTCATAAACCTTGGCATTATCAAAAACACAAGCCTTCGGAGCAACCCAACATTCACCATGATGACTTAAGTTGCTCTCTTTTTCGATATACCCCCCAATCTCTCCAGCCTTCACATCTCCAAAATCTCTTAAGGCTTTAATACGATGAAGTGTGTGATTACCAAAAACACGTGTCTCATCCGTGAATTCATATTTCTTTTCTACAGCCATCTTTATCTCCTTAAGGCTGCAAAGTCTCACGCGCGCTATCAACGCTGGAACTTTTGCAAATTTTCGTAATTGGGGGGTGTTGCTCTTGCATTAATCTCTGCAAGCGCTCGGGATAAAAAAAATCTTCTGGACGCAAATCTATCCCATGCTCACGTGCGTAATCTAAAATTTTTTGCTGGTGTTTTGCTGGCATGTCACGCCATCTATAAACAGATGACACATCTCTTTGCACTATGGTTGCTACAGTTTTGAAACCACCTAAATATTTTATAATTAATCTCGAAGGCATATGTAATCTCCATAACAGCGCAATAAATAATTGCACTTTTTACATATGTCAACAAAAAATGCACCTTTCACATTTTTGCATTTTACGTATTTTTAGGGATAATATTTAAATTATGAGTAGCAATATTGAAAAAAGTATCCAACAATGGCTAGAAAAAAAATTAGACGAGCGCGGACACGGTGCTCAAATAGAACTAGCCGCCTACTTGGGAATCCATCAATCCACTATAAGCAGAATGATTAATCCTTACAAAAATGGAAAATCAAGAAGCATAAGTATTGGGGAATTAGTTAAAATAGCTGAGTTTTTTAACGAGCCCCCCCCCAATTTCTTCAATGATGTTGATCAAGAATTTATGAATTTTTATCGTGATCTTTCTGAAGAAAACAAGAAGTCTGTGATTTTATATATTGAGTTTTTAAGGCAATCAAAAGATAAGTTATAGTTTCCTTTTCTTTCTGAGAAAACCCTTTTAAAAGATTAGAATCTTGTTCCGCTATTTGCATTTTGTATCTCCATAAATTGTGGATAGTGCACTTTTAAAAAAAACATACCTAACATAAATATGCACTTTTTACATTTTTATGTTGACACTTGCACTTTTTGCATATATTTATCTCCCATATCTTAGAAAATAACTTTTGCCAATAGGCTCTATGGAGGCATTTGTGAAGAAACCAGTGTTTATAAATTCTGATGAAATTCTCTTAGTGATGTGCGAAAATGAAGAGCAAAATCTCGCTAAATATGGAACTTTCTTTGAAGAAAAGGACATTATCAATTTTATCGACCAAGCCGATAATGCTGTCCAAATTTTGCGTATTGAACCAACGACTAATCGTTGCGAAGACATCTCTGAAGATATTGCCGAATTCTATCTTAAAGAATGTGAAGAGCAGTGTTTCAACGGAAACATTCCTCACGACTTTGTTACGCATAGTTCAGCATACGGTTTTTTTTTAGATGATATAAAACAGCGCGAATATGATGATGCAATGTATGGTTCTTACGAAAAACAACACCGTTTGCGTCCTTGTGATGTGCTTTAAAAGCTAAAGGCGTTTTTAAAAGACGCCACCTTTTCAAAAAATTCACCACACAATGCAATGCCGTTCTTTTGCAAGAACGACAAAGGCAGAGTCTAACTTAAAGGAGTAAAATAATGGAAAAAAAATATGAACTTACTGATGAAACAATTGAGTTTGATGGCAGAACTCTCCACCGCATACGTTCATTGAGAAGCTTCGGAAAAATCAAGAAAGGTGACCTAGGCGGCTTTATAGAAGGTGAGAGCAACTTAAGTCATGAAGGAGACTGTTGGGTTTATGATGATGCCATGGTTTATAGCGGTGCAAAAGTTTACAACAATGCCAAGGTATTTGATAACTCAAAAGTTTGTTATTTTGCAAATATTTATGAAAATGCAACAATTCATCATAACGCAAAAATATATGGTGGTCGTATTTTTGGAAAAGCACATGTTTACGAAAATGCAAGTGTTCATTGCAATGCAGAAGTGTATGGTAACGCACACATTTACGGAGATTCAGAGGTTCGTGGAGGCAGTATTATCACAACGAGCGAGAGAAGATAATTATTATGTATAGATATGAAATTAAACCTACTTTGTGTTCGCAGTTAGTTGTGAGAAATACCCACAATCCAGGTGAACTTTGTATAACGATCTCTGGAGATAAGGGCGAGCCCTATGTAGATACCATAATCTCTAAAGACAAAATAGATGCCTTCTTAAGTGAAGAGAATATCGTGCCAATGGAACTCATAGGATCGCAATGCTTTGCATTTTCATACGAATTCAGACCGTTTGCATGCACTAGATTTGAAATGATACCACCCAATTCAGATGAATCTTTCTTGTTGACGCTATATTCTGATCATTGTGCATATATAAAACGCATTCCAATTGATCGGATTGTACAACCTGTAAAGACAAAACTCTAACACCCCAAAACCAGTCTTTTAACACCAGCGTGATTCACGCCACGGGTGAATTGCGCGCAATGTAGGAAATCAAGATGACAAATTCTACTTTTTTAAAAGAAATGGCAGAAAAATATGGATTT
>NZ_JBHIMY010000048.1:0-3899 GCF_042194535.1 Bartonella sp. CR84HXZ
TTCTCATACTTGGCGCCACCACCTAAAGACGTAGCAACCCCTGTGCCAAAGCTATGAAGCTGTGAGCCATTAACGGCGTCTGTTGAAGTTTCACTGATAGCTCCAGCTGCAAGAGACGTTATCTTGCTGTTTTCTTGTGTCACTACAACTGTGCTGTCTTCTTTTTCTTCCTTCTTTTCATGCTGCGCTACAAAGGCATGGACTTTATCACTCCACAACAAAGCATCACCTTTAACTTCTTTCGAAATATCATCGATCTTTTGGGTAAACTTATTTTCTACATTCGTTAGATGATTGTTCACATTCTTGACACTCGTATCAAGACCAGCAAAGGCTGAACCAACATCGTTATATGACTTTTCTGTTGCCTTACCATCTTCAGCAACATTTGAGATCTTATAAGTCGGAGCTGTAAAAGCACCATCTGCAAATGTTGCACCACCACCAAAATAGGTAGCAACGTTATTGCCTAGTGAATGAAGCTGATCACCATTTACAGCATCATGTGAATCCTTGGCAATCTTACCAGCGGCAACATTATGCAATGCAACAGTGCCTGTTTTGGGATCTCCAAAAGTCACACTATTCTTATTAATTTTAGGTGCTGTTCTGGTAAGTGTACTGACCTCTTCTGAAGCTTCTTCCTCATCATAAAGAACTGCCACAGAACGCACTTCTTCAATGTCATCAGAAAGTTTTGTCACATTCTCATCAAGCTGTCCCTTGTTAACTGCTTCGTCGTTCTTTTCTGCATCCTTCACACCAGAAAGTGTCCGCGCCGTATTTTTATTATCGGCAAGAGTAATCACACCACCCTCTTTTTCGCCACCAATCTTGATTATTTTCTGCTCTTCATTCCACTTAACAAGACTATTACTTACCACATTAGTAATATCGTTTTTAACATTCGTGAAAGATGTACCAACATCAGCCAAAGCTTCTGCAACAGTATTATACTTCTTCTCTTCTTCAGTACCATCATCCTTAACAGTCTTAATCGTGAACGTAGGAGCAATCCATTTGCCTTCTTTATCATATCCAGCGCCACCGCCAAAATAACTACCAACCATTTCACTCATAGAATAAATCTGAGAGCCATTAATGGCGTCCGTTGAATCTGCTGCAATCTTGCCAGCCGCAAGTGATGTGATCTTGCTGTTTTCTTGCGTCACTACAACTTTGCCGTCTTCTTTTTCTTCCTTCTTTTCATGCTGCGCGACAAAGGCATGGGCTTTATCACTCCATAACAAGGAATCCTGAGCAACACCTTCAGAGACTTCCTTAATGCGAGCGTTCACATTCTTGATATTTGTATCAAGACCAGCAAAAGCGGTTCCAACATCGTTGTATGACTTTTCTGTTGCCGTACCATCTGTAGTAATACTGGATAAATTATAGATCGGTCCTTTAAAAATACCTTTCTCAAATGAGGCATTACCACCTAAAAATTTGGCAACATCCTCACCGATTGTGTTAACCTGACCACCCGTGATTACATCACGTGAATCCTTGGCAATCTTACCATCAGCAACATTATGGAGACCTACAGCTGTCTTATCTTTACCACCCAAGGTGATATTCGCATAATCAACTTTACCATCCTTTTGTTTATCGTAATGAACAACTGCTGATTCATCAGACTGAAGACTGTTGGAAAGATCCGTTAAACCTTTCTCAAGCTGTCCTTTGTTAACGGCTTCATTATCCTTGGTCGCTGCCTTCACACCAGAAAGAGTTCTATCCCCTTTGTCCTTATTGGCGATATTAATTTCTCCGCCTTCTGATTTAGCACCAATAGTGAGGAGATGCGTTGTTTTATCTTGCTGAACAAAGCTTTCGCTTTCCACTTTGTTAACCACATTGTTAACCTGCTCAGTCAATTTATTCTGAACATTCGTGATAGAGCTACCAACTCCACTCAAAGCAGATGCTACATCAGAATAAACCTTATCTTCAGAAACACCATCATCCTTAACCGATTTAACCTTGAATGTAGGAGCGGTCCATACGCCACCTTCATATTTAGCACCACCCCCTAAAGACGTAGCAACCCCTGTGCCTAATGTATGAAGCTGTGAGCCATTTACTGCATCTGTTGAAGTTTCACTGATAGCTCCAGCTGCAAGAGACGTTATCTTGCTGTTTTCTTGTGTCACTACAACTGTGTTGTCGTCTTTTTCTTCCTTCTTTTCATGCTGCGCGACAAAGGCATGGGCTGTATCACTCCATAACAAGGCATCGCCTTTAAATTTTTGCGTAATATTCGTTACTTTGTCAGTAAAATTTTTGACCTCATTCGTTAGATGCGTATTCACATTCTTGATACTCGCATCAAGACCAGCAAAGGCTGAACCAACATCGTTATATGAACTAGTCGTTACTGTACCATTGTCAGTAATATTAGAGATCTTATAAGTCGGAGCTGTAAAAGCACCATCTGCAAATGTTGAACCACCACCAAAATATGTCGCAGCCTTGTCGCCCAATGAATGAAGCTGATCACCATTTACGGCATCATGTGAATCCTTAGCAATATTACCAGCGGCAACATTATGCAATCCAACCTGACCCTTGCTCGGATCTCCAAAAGTCACACTGTTTTGTTTCGCTTTAGGTGCTGTTCTGGTAAGTGTACTGACCTCTTCTGTTGTATCTTCTTCTATATCGTAGAAAACTGCTACAGAACGCACGTCATTAATTTCATTCGTAAGTGCATTCACATTTCTATCAAGCTGGGCTTTATTAACCGCTTCGTCACCCTTTTCTGCATCCTTCACACCAGAGAGAGTTCGAGCCTTACTATCCTTATCTGCAACAGTGATTGTCGTACCATCTTTTTCGCCACCAATCTTGATCAGTTTCTTCTCTTCATTCCACTTAACAAGACTATCACTTCTCATAGTGTTAATCTCATTATGAACACTCTGGAAAGAATTACCAACACTAGAAAAAGCATCCGCTACATTCTGATAAGTCTCATCAGTAATATGGCCATCAGAACCGATTTGTTTGACCTTGAAAGTAGGAGCTATCCATGCGCCTTCTTTATTATATCCAGCGCCACCGCCAAAATAACTACCAACCATTTCACTCATAGAATAAATCTGAGAGCCATTAACGGCGTCCGTTGAATCTGCTGTAATCTTGCCAGCCGCAAGCGATGTGATCTTGCTGTTTTCTTGTGTCACTACAACTGTGCCGTTTTCTTCTTTTTTCTTCTTTTCATGCTGCGCGACAAAGGCATGGGATTTATCATTCCATAACAAAGCATCGCCTTGGACTGCTTGCGTAATATTCGTTACTTTTTCAGTAAAATTTTTGATCTCATTCGTTAGATGCGTATTTACATTCTTGACACTCGTATCAAGACCAGCAAAAGCTGAACCAACATCGTTGTATGACTTTTCTGTTGCCTTACCATCTTCAGCAACATTTGAGATCTTATAAGTCGGAGCTGTAAAAGCGCCATCTGCAAATGTTGCGCTACCGCCAAAATAGGTAGCAACGGTATTGCCTAGTGAATGAAGCTGTGAGCCATTAATGGCATCTGTGGAATCTTTCGTAATAGCTCCTGCTGCAAGAGACGTTATCTTGCTGTTTTCTTGTGTCACTACAACTTTGCCGTCTTTTTCTTCCCTCTTTTCATGCTGCGCTACAAAGGCATGAGCAGTTTTGCTCCAGTTCAAAGAATCCTGAGCAACTCCTTCTGAGACTTCCTTAATGCGAGCGTTCACAGTCTTGATATTGCTATCAAGACCTGCAAAAGCGGTTCCAACACCTTGGAACGAACTCTCTGTCACAACTCCATCTGTGGCAATGTGTGATAATTTATAGGTTGGCTGTGTAAGAGCTCCATTTGTAAATGCAGCATCTCCACCTAAGAACTTGGCAACATCCTC
>NZ_JBHIMY010000049.1:0-3874 GCF_042194535.1 Bartonella sp. CR84HXZ
TGCATACACGCAGTTTAATAAACATGTCCATTTACGCACTACATTTTATACTAAAAACCAAAAGTAAAATTTAAAAGCACTTGATATTCAATGATGTAGGTATCAAAATGAAAAAAAGTTAAAAAAATAAAAAATACGTATTGACTTTAAGGAAAGGTTCGTTTAGAAAGGTGCCAAGTGCTAAAAACACTTAATCGTAAGCGGTTAAACCACGTAAGGTTTTTCCCATTTCTTAAAATACTGACTTTCTTTTGTGCTATCATTGGCATATAACGATTTTGTCGGGTGTAGCTATACCATACAATACCCTTCGCGAGGGGAAAGTATAGCGGCGGACTTACGACCGTGTTTTTAGCGCCCGGCGCCCTTATGGGCTGTCAATTAAAAACCTAATTTCGTAAGGATTTATTATGCAAAATTCTGTAAAAAAATATCAACTCACAAATCAAACAATTCTTCGTGAGGGTAAAAAACTTTATCGCATTAAGGCGTTAAGAGATTTTGGTGATGTTAAAGCTGGTCAACTTGGTGGCTATATTGAATCTGAAGAAAATCTTTCCCATGATGGTAATTGCTGGGTTGGTGATCAGGCCATTGTTGTGAGCCCTGGTCGTGTTTACGAAAATGCGCAGGTTTATGGCAATGCAGGTGTTGGTGGTTTTGTATATGGTAATGCTCGCGTCTACGATTCAGCAAAGGTTTTTGCCAATGCCCATGTGTATGATAATGCCCATGTTTTCGATAGTGCAAAAATTGTAAGTAAAGTGCATGTTTATGAAAATGCCAATGCATGTGGCATGGCTATTGTTACTAAGAATATTTGTGGTGACACAATGAATAATGTTTATACAGAACGCCTTTCTCCTTATGGTGAAATTTGCTTTGTTATGTGTCGTCCTCATAGGAAAACAGCTTAAATAACGCGCGGGTGCGGCGGGGGCGCCTTCTTTAAACCTCTTATTAAAAATTTATTCAAATGTCAGATTAGGGAGCTACCTATGACCACTAAAAATGTATCTAAAAAATATGAGCTTATAAATGAAAGTCACGTTAAAGGGATTACTTTATACCGCATTCGTGCTTTAAAAGACTTTGCTGATGTTAAAGCTGGTGATTTAGGCGGCTTTATTGAAAAGGAAGATAACCTTTCTCATGATGGCAATTGCTGGGTTTATGATAATGCTTGTGTTGTAAAATCTGGTCGTGTTTATGAAAATGCAAGGGTATATGGCAACGCTGTCATTGGTGGTTTTGTTTATGGCAATGCGCATGTATATGATAAAACCCGCGTGTATTTTGGAGCTCATGTTTATGATAATGCGCATCTTTCTGATAAGGTGTGGGTTTATCAATATGCAAGGGTTTATGGGAATGCAAAATTAACAGGAAGTGCACGCATTTATAGCAAGGCTGAGGTTTATGATCATGCTGTTGTAAGTAGCTCTTCAAAAATTTATGGCAAGGTTTATGGCAATGCTAGCGTGGGTGGGTATGTTAAGGTCTATGGTTCTGTTTATGGGAATGCAAAAGTGACTGGTTATCACACCATTAGAGGTTTGGTACATGGCAATGCAAGATTAAAAAGAAATGATTATTCATATGTTGAGCAAAACATTTACTATGCATATGGGATTCCAGAGGATTGTGAAATTTATGAAAACGATACCGTTGTAAAGATTGTTGAAAATAAAGCAGCGTAAATAAAATAACGGCGCGGGGGGCTGCTTTATAGCAAAAAAGCCGCGTCCTTTAAGACACGGCTTTTATTATCAAAACAGCTAGCGATCTAAATAAACGATTAAAATAACCAATCGAAATATAAAAGAACATCTCTTTATTGCACAAAACGTATCAAAACGCAAGCTGTTAAGTAAAATAAAAATGAGATTCATTCTTTAGATTCAGTGGGTTATAATAAATTTCGTTTGTAATTACACCCCATAATGTGTTATACTATCATCAGTTGTGAGTTTGTTTTGTTCTAAGTACTATTTTCCATTAAAGGACAGAAAACAAATGCTTAATAAAGTGATTTTAATTGGTCATTTAGGTGCCAATCCAGAAAGCAAAACTATGCCTTCTGGTGGTGAGGTGGTTAATTTTCGAATGGCAACGTCTGAGAGCTATATAGACAAGGCAACCAATAAGAAAGTAGACAAAACTGAATGGCATTCCATTGTGGTGTTTAATCCACATTTGGCAAAAGTAGCACTTCAGTATCTCAGTAAAGGTAGCAAAGTTTATATCGAGGGGCGACTACAAACCCGTAAATGGCAAGATAAAAATGGTGTTGATCGCTATGTAACAGAAGTCATATTGCCTCAGTACAAAGGCGAGTTAAAGCTTTTAGATGGCAAAAATGATGATAATCAAGAGCCGTCATCATCTGCTTATGACAGAAGCATTTATAGACCTCTTGATACGCCCCATACCGTTATGAATGACAGTGTTCCTTTTTAAATAAAAGGCGGTGTTATGAAAAAAAATAAAAAAAGGGGACGCCCTAAAATAGCAGGGCAGGTAAGAGAACCAAACGGACGTATATCACGTGCAAAAGCACTACGTGAAGCCGTTGATAAATTGGCAATAGAAATGCGTGCAAAGCGCTTCGGTTTAACGCTACAAGAGGCAAAAAATCCACTCTCTGGTACTTACATAGGGCGACTTTGTTTGCAAGGTGTGCTTACACAAGAGCAATATGACGCCGCGCAACAATATCTACAGATCAGAAACGATTACCTTTGTGCAAAAGGCTTTCCAAGTGCTGTTTATGATGAGATGCCCTCATCATCAGATGATAAGGCAAGAGACAAATGGGTAGAATTTGCTACAGAGCAGTTTTTCAATATGCAAGAGGCAATAAAAGAAGCACAATGCCTCTATAGACAGTACAATCTTCACGCAGCACTACAGTACCTCGTGATAGAAGATCAAATGCTACCATATCTTGTGAATTCATTACGTGTTGCTCTTAATGCTCTTCAGAAACATTTTGATCGTAAATGACAATCTCTATTACGGTTTCATTATATTGTATATCGTTTGTAAGTTTCTGCAAAATTCAATGGATTCCTTTAAACTTTTATGATCATTTCTTTTCACTTGAGATACTATGTTATTTACTTGTTCTTTTCTTAAATCGGAACGCTTATCTATAGCCATCATAAATTTTTTTGCATAATAAATCATTGGATCCTCGTTATCATTGACCACGTCGTATGCCCACATAAAATCGCTTTCACTCCAATCATATTCATCGCGTAAACGCTTTATTACATTGGGTAGATCCATTTGCGACATCTCCTTATTATAATCACCCCGCAATAAACTCATAAGGGATGCACAACCAACAACTGATATGTGACGATACAATATATCTTCCTGTTTAAAAAACGAATATTCTGTGCCCGTGCTGAGTGAAAGTTCTTCTGCTTTGCGTATCTTTTCAGAATGCATAGAGCCAATATATGATTCACTTACGTATTTGTTGTAAAGTTGATTATACTTCTCTTTAGTATCTACACTTGTAAACATACGCGTCAATTTGTCTATAAATCCAAATGACGCTGATGCAGGTAGCGCTGATATAGAAAAGAAAGCTATAAATGTTATGATGCGTGTTATGGATAATGATTTCATCGTTTTGAATCCCTAATTATTATAAGCGCTGTTTAACCGATTCCTTTTGAATATATCAATATGTGTTATTTTTATGTTGACAAATTGTAGCAAATCGTATTTAATGACATTGCTGTACTTGGTCGTATTGTATCTAGACGAGAGGCAGTGCAGTTTGGAATCCCCGCAAATGCGGGGTTTTTTATTATCTGGAGGGCGTATTTTATGACATCAGAAAATACACAGCAGGCTCCAC